>DATHPV010000528.1:0-2455 GCA_035483495.1 Puia sp. | reverse complement strand
AAATGCGTGCCACTGAACGTTTCAGCCGACCTATGCCGAGGTACACAGAAGCATCTTTGGTAAAAAAACTGGAAGAACTGGGAATTGGACGACCATCAACTTATGCACCGACTATCTCTACGATACTCAAGAGGGGTTATGTTGAAAAAAGAGATAAGGAAGGTGTTATTCGAAATTTCCGGATTTTAAAACTGAAAGAAAATAAGATTAGTAAAGTATCGGAACAGGAAACCACGGGTGCGGAAAAATCAAAATTATTTCCTACTGATCTCGGTCTGGTAGTTACTGATTTTCTCAAGCAGTATTTTGACGACATCATGGATTATAATTTCACCGCACGTATTGAGGCGGAATTCGATGAAGTGGCCAGCGGAAAAATCGAATGGAATATCATGATTGATGATTTTTATTTACCCTTCAAGAAAGACGTTGACAATACGATTGAAAATGCAGAACGAATTAGTGGAGAAAGAGAGTTGGGCACAGATCCCGTTTCAGGAAAGAAGCTCATTGTAAGAATGGGAAGATACGGGCCGATGGCACAGATTGGCGAACAGAATGACGAAGAAAAACCCAGATTTGCAAAGCTTAAAAATACGCAGAGTATTGAAACAATCAATCTGGAAGATGCACTGGAACTGTTCAAATTGCCTCGTAATCTGGGTTCTTTTGAAGGTTCTGATCTTACAGTAAGTATCGGCCGGTTCGGCCCTTATATTGCACACGACAAGAAATTTTACTCGCTCGGAAAGGAATTTGACCCATACACGATAGGTTTTGATGAAGCTTCTCCCATAGTTGTTGAAAAAAGGGCCGCTAAAGAACAACGGACTATTAAAGTATTTGAAAAAGAAAAAATTCAATTGCTGAGAGGACCTTACGGACCATACATAAAGCAGGGATTACGCAATTATAAAATCCCCAAAGAAAAGCAGGAAAATGTAGATTCACTCGAACTGCCGGAAATCAAGGCCATCATTGAAGATGTAAAAGCCAATCCTCCAAAAAGAGTTCCGAAGAAAAAGAAATCTTCATAAGATTTTTAAAAATCCTGCGTTATCCAATTAGGGCAGGCAAATTCTATGCGGAAATAAACATCCGGATAGGGTTTGTGGATAAGATTGTCATTGCATTTTTTTTAACTTCTGCGATATTCATCCCGTTAACCCGGACTTTTTATCGCAAGAAGAAATAAGCATCCACCCCATGCAGGAATCTAAAGAAATAAAAGCTTTACTTCATCTGATTGATGACCCTGATGAAGAAGTATTTACAACGGTAAGTAACAGAATTATCAGTTATGGCCGTGGTATTATTCCAAATCTGGAATACCTCTGGGAAAATACCCTGCAGGACTCGATTCAGGAAAGAATTGAAATGCTGATTCATCGGCTTCATTACCGGGATCTCACCGAAGATTTTCAAAGATGGAAATCCAGTAGTTATCACGATCTTCTTACTGCCAGTCTGCTGGTGTCTAAATTCCAATATCCCGATCTTGCTACCAGTCCGGTTCTGGAGGAAATTGAAAAGTTAAGGCGGAATATCTGGCTCGAATTAAATAGTTATCTCACACCACTCGAACAGGTAAATGTGCTCACCAGCATCATTTACGGTTACTATAATCTGAAAGGGACCGAAGTAGGTTATCAGCATCCCGAAGAATTTCTCATTCATAAAGTAATTGAAACCAAAAGAGGTAATACAATTATTAACGGCATCGTATACCTGTTATTGAGCGAATTGCTTGATATTCCTGTCAAAGTAATTAATATCCCGCGTCAGTTTGTTCTCGCTTATATAAAACCTGAACTCGCCGACGCAGGAAATGATAAAGCAGCCATCGACCGTATTGAATTTTTCATCGATCCCATGAGCGGGCAGGTTTTTACGCATAAAGACGTTATGAATTATTTCAACCGTATCGCCATAACACCTTCTGATTTTCATTTCAAACCTTCGAATCATATCCGGATAATGCAATCCCTTTTGGAGGAATTCAGCAAATGTTTCGATAATGAGTCTAATCTTTACAAAAAAACAGAACTTCTGATGCTTTCACGCATGCTCAGTGAATAGCTACGCTGCATTTTCTGATTTTTATCTGAAGCAAAACCTCTGCAATTACCGTACTTTGTTCAAAATTGCCGGCTTATGCCTGTTAAAAACTGGCTCCCGTTTTTTATTTCTTTATTCTTCTGTTGTCTGTTATACAGCCAGGCACAAGCCCAGGTCAAAAAAAAGCATTTTGTCCACCATCGCCTGAAAATTGATACTTCGACGATGGATCTGAATTCGAAAATTTCCGATTCTATCTTGCAGGAGGCAGAAATAAAGGATACGACGGTTCCTTTTATGGTGAATAGAATTGAATCTTATTCGTTCAGCCTGAACCGTGCAGCAAATTTCCTCGACAGAAACTTCGATACCTCCGGAATAATAAAATTAATCTCGG
>DATHPV010000527.1:0-2109 GCA_035483495.1 Puia sp. | reverse complement strand
CAATATCTCATTGGGAAAATGGGAAAGACTTTTATTCTCTTCATTGCCCTGGTTTCTGCTACACAGCTTGCGTTCAGCAGGTATAATTATCCTTATCTGTATCAGCTTGGGATCTTTTTAGTATTCTTCCTGATCAAACTTATTGCTGACCTGGGACTTTTCTTTTTTTCGCCCGTAAAGAATGGACCAAACATGCGTTCCGCTATCATCGTCGGTAATAATCCTATAGGCAATGAATTGTTTCAATACTTTTTGAAAAATACCCATTTGGGTCTCAATCCCATTGGAATACTTGACATGTTCCCTGAAAAAAAGAAGAACCAACTGGTTATCGGTAGCATTCACCATTTTCAAAGCGTTTACGACCAGTACCAGTTTCAGGATGTTGTGATTGCCTTGCCCCTGAAGGAAATGGAAGCCATCAAAAAAATAATAGATGAGGCAGAGAGAAATGGAGTAAGACCACATATCGCACCAAATTATTTTGGCATTATTAACAGGGTTTTCCAGGTAAACACCCTGGGTAATATACCTCTCCTTACTTATCGAAATCTTCCGCTGGACCGGTACCCAAATAAGTTCTGGAAAAGAGCTTTTGATCTGGTTTTTGCTTCCTCCGCCTTATTAGTTTTTTCACCTTTGCTATTACTCATAGCCGTGGCCATTAAATTGGACAGTCATGGACCGGTTTTCTATCGTCCGATGAGACTCGGAGTGAATAACAAACCATTCAGGCTGTTTAAATTCCGGTCCATGAAATATGATAATGGCGCAGAAAAAACAGATATGTCTACCGTAAGGGAGGACAGTCGGTTTACCCGTGTTGGCAAAATATTGAGAAAATTCAATCTGGATGAATTTCCTCAAATGATTAACGTACTGGAAAACGAAATGTCGATCGTGGGACCCCGACCCCACCGGATAAGTCTGAATAAATCACTGGAAGGAAAAATTAAGGCCTACCGGGTGCGCCACCTGGTTAAGCCGGGTATTTCCGGATGGGCTCAGGTTAACGGATTCAGGGGGCCTATGGAAACACGCTTTCAGACGTCAGGCAGGGTTCTGCATGACCTATGGTATCTGGAAAACTGGAGTTTCGGCCTTGACGTTTACATCATTTTCCTGACTGTTTTTAGCAAAAAAGCCTATAAGAATGCCTTTTAAACTCGGATATTTTATATTAATTTAACACTCCTCTCTCCTTCGCAAAGCCGAATTACAATTCCATATTTTCATCAACCAATAAACGGAACCTAAATCAAACCCCGTATATGATTAATAAATCGACCAGTTCAGGCTTTATAGCCTGCATAATCCTGCTATGTGTTTTAATGGCCGGTATGAGTTCTTGTGTTTCCTACAAAAATCTGAAGTATCTGAATAATGCAAAGAACGAAGAAAAGCTGCATGGATTACCCAAAACTGGACCTCTCTATCATGTGAGAGTCAAAGACAATCTGTATATAAGCATGATCACCAACGACGCCGAAATGAACAAATTGTTCAATCCGGCACATGCCGGTTCCGCCCAGTCAATCAATAATGAATACGAATCCGCTGCCAACCAGTATGTTTACGGATATGAGGTGGATACTTCCGGTTTTGTTAACCTGCCGATGATAGGAAAGGTTAAACTTGTTGGAAAAAACCTTGTTCAGTGTGAGAAAATCATAGAAGATACGGCCCGCCGTTTTGTAAAAGAGATCACGGCAAAAGTAAAACTTCTCGATAACAGGGTTACTGTTTTGGGAGAAGTCAAAAGCCCCGGAATGTATTACAAGTATGGCCCTGATTTCACGATTCTGGAGGCAATTGGTATGGCAGGAAGCACGACAAATTATGCAGTATTGGACTCAGTTATTGTTCTTCGGCCTACAATTTACGGCTCTGAAACCTACGTAGTGAATTTGAAAAATACTTCCGCACTTGCGTCTGACGCTTACTTTTTACAGCCCAACGATGTGATTATGGTTCAGCCTAACAAAAATAAAAACCTTGAATTGCGCTTACCGATTTATACACTCATTATAGCGGGAGTATCTGCTGTATTAATTTTCGTTTCCATTATTCATTAGTAATCAAACCCCGAAAACGTTCGAAAATAGTCAT
>DATHPV010000526.1:0-5437 GCA_035483495.1 Puia sp. | reverse complement strand
TTATAATCATCAGGGGTTCCGGTAATCTTGAGATTGATGAAGTGTGTTTTCTTGTCCATATTGCGATATTCGATGGCATCAACCTGATCTGGATTCACTTCCTCCTGTTTTTTGCCAAAGAGTTTACTGAATCCTGCCTGGGTAACCAGTTTCAAAGGTATCCGGAGATAGTATTCCATATGTTTATCCATAGCCTGACTTCCGGAAATCTCCAGATAACCAAGAGAGGAATTGATATTCATGGATGGAATGGAAAGCGTATTGTTTTTGAATGACAATACATTCCTCAATGTATCAAATCTTACCATATTCAGGTTCTTGTCTTTGAAATAAGACGACATAGCCTGAATGGGCGTAAAATTCACCAGTTCGCCATCATAAATGTTCACGTCTATTTGTGCTTCCGAATTTTCCATGATGGGTGTGAGATCGGGGTGTATTTGTATATAGCATTTTACAAGACCACTTAAACGACCCTTTATATTTTTATTGATCACGTAATCCTGCCCTAAATAATCCAGTTTCAGCATCAGTTTTTCCAGATCCACATCCTCCACATTTATTTTGGTTTTCAGATATATTTTATTTGGATCAGTTCCGTTAAAATGCGCTCTTGCACCTATTTTTCCTCCCGCAAGTTCTATTCTGAATGTATCAAGATAGAGTTGCTGGTTTGCCAGCATCCTTACTTTAGTAGAAATATTTTTCAAACCCAAATGACGGTATTTTATATGTCCGATATCTATGGACGCATTGAAATTAATAAACGGAATGTTGAATATATTAAAAGCATCTGCATGAGATACGGCAGAACTTGCAACGGGTGTTGCAGTAACAGTGCTGTCATTTTGTAGATTCGACAAATCTTCTTCTGCAGTTTGCATATAGTTTGTTAATTGGTTTATATCCAGGAAACGCGAAGCAAACTGCAGGTAATTCTCTTTATTTCTTCTGGCTGTATCTTTTCCGGTATATAAACGCATACTGATATTGAAATCGCTTCTTCCTATCTTACCCTGAAGAGTATCAATTTTAATAAAATTATCTATCCCGAATTTTACATTACCATGTATGCTGTCGAGTTGATAAGGATGTTTTACGCATTGCCCTGAAATATTGGCAATCTTTATATTTGCAAACCTGAAAACGGTATCATATTTCAATTCCGTTTTCGAACGCAGCCAGATATTCGAAAATATTTCCTGCTGATATTCCTCAGGAAGATATTTTTGAGCCCGCCGTCCAAGCAATTCATGCAGAGCCAGTCTTTGCGATTTAAGATCAAAAGCAATCAGCGTTTTTCCTTTCTTTATTTTATTGAACCAGAGTGCATAGTTATTTACACGGCCATTTAACCGTATATCACTGCTGTCAACATGGCCAATAAAATTTCGTAATAAGAGAGCAGTATCATTGATCGTTAATTCTGCACCAAAATCATGAAATACATGAGGATATTTTTTAAAGCCGACGTTTAGATTTTCAATGTTGAATTTTCCTTTTGGCAAAGGTTTTGGATGAAGTAATTCATTCACGGAAGTCTCGAGTGCAAGACCAACATTAAATCCATAGATTTCTTCTTTTGCTTTTCTGCTTCTTGCTGAATCAAACGACAGTAATTCTTTCAGAACTATTTTATTGCTTCCTGCATTTAATGTGAGACGAACCGGTTTCTCCTGTTGGTGAAACAAGGCTGGCAGATCGCTCAAAGTTCCGCTCATATGAAAATCAGAACTTCCAACCCTGAACGAGAGGGTATCCAGACTTAGAAAACCATTTTTCATATTAGCATGCATGTCGAGATGTTCGATATTGTATGGATAGGATGGGATCCGGAATGTAAGATTGGAAACAGTTAATTCGCTTTGTATACCTCCTGTAAGTTTTCCGATTGTTTGTTCAGGCAGACTGATATCTACCAGTTCTTTGAAATCCATTTTCAGATTGATATGTCCTGAAATGCGTTGAAGATCTTTTATGCCGAGGAAGGCACCGATAAATCCCAGTTCGAGATCCGAGTTTACCTGCATTAAAATTTTAGGATTTGTAAAATCACGTAATACAAGATTGCCTTTGAAAAGACCTTTATCCGGCTTTGCACTAAAATTTAATAAACGCAGTTCTGAAGTTTTCATGTTTCTGTCTGCTCCGTTCGTATAGTAACCTTTAAAATTCAGAGAGTCCAGTTTTGTTTTTGATTCTGTATTATGCAACCAGGCATTTTTACAGGAGAAGCTGAGATCTATTCGCGGTTGTTGATTGCTATTCAATTTGCCTTTAACTGTTCCCGAAAAATTCAGAAGCCCGTTGTATTTAAAGTGTTTCAGTTCCTTTGCCATCTTCTCCGGCGCAAAAGCAAATAATTGTCTGAAATCCGGTTTGTCTCCCGAGAATTTTAAGTCGACTGTATTGTCATGAAGCAGATCCGCAGTTCCACTGACATTAAATACAGCATCTTCGAGTTTGAGTTTACACAAGTCAATTGTCAACAATTTTGTTGATAAGCCATAGGACAGTTTTATATCTGACTCCAGATGTCTGTGACGGAAAAGAACAGTGTCGTCAGGCCTGGTATAATCAATAATGAATGAACCCTGCAGATCAGAAAAAATCTTTGCACTGTCACTGCTGAATGAGGACTGTATTTTGTCAATATGTGAGACGACCTGTTGTTTGCTTTTGCTGTCGAAGAAGGAAATATTCATATTCTTCAAAACGATCTTCTTCAAATCCAGATCAAGTGCCGTTGATTTATCTCTTTTTGAAACGGCCACGTCCTGATATATCCTGCTCGCTTCTATAATATTTATTTTTCCATCAGTATCCTGCTCCAAATGAAGCTGGCCATTTTTAAGAAAAATAACTTTTACGCGATAATGTTGTTTTAGTATATCTGAAAGACTGAAACCCGTAAATATTTTTTCTGCTTCAAACAAGGGTTTGTCTTTTGTGTTTTTACCCGAATAAAAATAAACGTCTTTCAGTGCGATGGATACGTACGGAAAGTTTTCAAAGACTGAAATGTTGCTGGAACCAACTACCAGTTCTCCGGGTAACTTCTTGTTTAATTCTTTTACCGCCAGGAATACCAGGCGTTGCTGCTGGGAATATAAAACTGCAATGGCAGTAACTACAAGGAGCAATAGGCAGATGAGGGGAATAAACAGGAACCGGATAAATAGTTTCCGTAAACGGGTTTTCATTGGATTTTAGTTGACTTCGAACCATCCTGCCTTGAAGCAGGTTAGCCTTACAAAATACTCAGCTGCTCTTAATAAAACAACCTGAAACCCTATTTATTGTGGGAGAGGGCGGTCATCGGATTTGATGTCATATATAGCTGATTATCAATGGAAAAATGAATATTATTCTACCGTGTACCTGTAAACCAGCCTTCCCGGCTTCCCGTTTTCATCAATTCCTTCCACTATCACTTTATATACACCCCTGCTTTCAGCATTATAGTATTCTAAATTGGCGTTGCCATCTTTATCAATTTTGATTTCCGGATTCCAGTAAATGGTGGAGCGCATTTCAGGTTCTGCGGTATTATCATTTGCAAAATTATATTTCGGGGAATAAAAATTTCTTGCTTTATAAAATCCCATGGGGGCAATCGGCAGCACACCTATAGCGGAGACGTCTCTTTTCACCTGACTTCCCTCCTTGGTGGTAATTATTAAAACTCCGTTGGCACCTTCCATTCCATAAGCGCCGGTGCTTCCGTACTTAAGTACTTCGATGGTTTCAACCTGAGGCGCCGGAATGTCGTCAATATTAAAAGATGGGCCGAACTTAATTTCTGCTCCGTCCAATATTAGTAGCATAGCTTCGGGAGCTTCGGTAGGACTGGCTACAGAATGGGATTGTATGAAAGGCACGCCCTGAATAAAAGTAATACCATGTAATCTTCCATTTAAAATCTGCGATAATTGTCCGCCTGTCTGGTCTATTTCACTTCCATGTAATATTTGATCGGCAAATCCAGCGCCTCCAACATTTTGTGTCCGGTACTGATTATCCTGTACAACAGTTTTCACTGTTACAGGTTTCAACGATTTAAATTGGCCGGTATTATAGTTCGTATATTCAAAATAATTTTTTTTCTCTTTCTCGAGGTAGAAATGCAAACTGCTGTCCGTTGCGCTTTGTGGAATATATGGCAGTTTAGCCACTTTAGGATGTTCCTGATTCGTAATCAGGTAAGTAATTTTGGTACTGTTATCAGTACCTGAATTCACAGCACTCAATACAACATGCGTGGTATCTGTAAATACAAGGTTCGAAAACTGGAAAAGGCCTTTATTGTCAGAAGTCGCAGTAAGTAATTGGCCGCCATTTGGAGGTATGAGATTTACAGTTCCGTTTGGTATGGCCTCATTTTTAAGGTTTGTTATCTTGCCATTTATATTCAGTCCTTTTTCCGGTTGAAAGGATAAGGTCTTTGGTACGTTATCCAACACTTGTTTCCACTCAAAATCACGATATCCCTGCGTTAACATCAACACGTCCAGGTCAGTCCTTGTTTCCTGGCTTGTATCTTTAAAATAATAACCAGGTTGTTCTACATAACCTGTAAGGTCTGACGTGAGCAGAAGATTGGTTAATATATTCCTTTCTTTATTTTCATCCATAGGAATTTTACTCTCATTAAAAATTGTAACGGAGTAGTTTCCGTTTACAGGCTGGCCGGCTGAATTTTTTGCACTCAGTTGCAGATTTACTTTTTCTTTCTTTTTAAAACTGGTCTTGGGCATGTGAATTTGTATGTTTAGCTGATCGTTATTTTGTACAAAGAACAATCGTTCGCCCAGTGGTTCGCCATCTGCAGAAAATAATGTTACAGTAGAAACTCCTGTCGGAAGTACTTTTCTGTCCAGATCAAGAGTAACTACTGGATCCTCCTGTTTATAGGAGTATGTCATAGTTTTCCCGCCGGAATAAATAACGAGCAGAAAATCCTTGTTTTTGTTCACCTGATAATAAGGGGTATTTGCTTTTAGCCTCAGCGTTATAATAGAATTTGTATCGTATGCAACTGAAAATGAAATTCCGGAGACTTCAGGCTTCGGCAGATAAACTAAATTCTGGGACCCATCTGCAAAACTCAATTTTGCTTTATACGAGTTGTCTTTTTCAGGATAAAAAATAAAAAATCCCATTCCCAGATGGGATGATTCAAATGAACATACCTGTTTGTTGTCTTTGTCCAACAATACTCCTTTAACATTCATGCCCAGACCGTTTGTGCCAATTGCTTTAAACGCCACTTTTGTCCGGATACCTTCAATCAAAGTTCCGCCCTCAGGAAAAAACTGAATGTCAGGTTTATCGGTGATCGCATGCGCTAAACGTTTTGTAAGGCTATCAGGAATATTATTTTTAATAAAAGATCCTATTGGAACAGCCTGGTCAAAAAAATCGTTTTCACCCTGAT
>DATHPV010000525.1:0-8260 GCA_035483495.1 Puia sp. | reverse complement strand
TTTACGAAGAATTAAATCAAGATTCTTGTTTAAGCTGGAAGTATCATTTTCAGGATTAAATACTTTTTGTGATGCTGCATCCCAATTATCCTTATCACAATAAAGTCCCGTCCAAATATCTTTACGTTCACTGCGATAAATAACGCGCATTACAATTTGCCAGTATCCATCACCGTTAGTATGTGTTGCCCGGCACAAAAAATTAAATCGGATATTGAGTAATTCCATACGCAAAAAATGTTTTACGAGTGATGTAAATTGATGAGGCTTGTGTATAATTCAAAGTGCAGAGTAAAGCAAAACAATGCAAAATATCCGAGGGGTTCATTTCCTACCTCAGGGGTTCAAGACCAGTCTAAAATGTCTCTGAAAATACACCAAAACGTGTGAATTCTTGCATCCATTTGCCTAATGCTGAATATGTAGAAATTTGTTTTTCAGCGATGATATGCGGTAATCTACAGTGGTCTGCAGAGTACCCCCAGCGGAGAGGGAGGGAAAAACAATCGCCCATCAGTATATCTATCAATATTTTAGTTTCCGTAAAATTCTTGAATAACCGAATTAGTAAAACAAATTTACAAAATAAAACATTGCAAGTACTTATTCTTAAAATCATTTCTCCGCTAAAATTATTTTTTTCTTCCGTTCTCTACAAATAACGGGATAGATAATGATGGTGGAAGGACAAAGGCATCGCCAAAAGTTATTAATTCAACGTTCGATATTCGTTCGGTGATTGTCCAACCCATTGTTTGAACAGCCTTGTAAAATGCTGAGGATACTTAAATCCTAATTCGTCGGCAATTTGGCCTATTGATTTACTTTGATCAAATATTTTTTCTTTTGCTACGTCGATGACTTTGGATTGAATAAATTCATGCGCTGTTTTGCCTGTTTCTTTTTTTATTAGGTCGCCGAAATAGCTTGCGGATAAATGAAGTTCTGTCGCACAAAAAGCTACTGAAGGTAAACCGAACGTTTGAGGTTTGTCAGATTGAAAATATCCGCTTAACAATTGTTCAAATCTTTCTAAGATTCCCTTGTGTACATTATCGCGCGTTGCAAATTGCCGGTCGTAAAAACGGATGCAATAGTTAAGGAACAATTCAAGATTGGAAACGATCAGTTTTTTACTGTGCTTATCAATTGCATGTTCTAATTCATATTCAATTTTTGAAAAACACTCCATAACAATTTTTCTTTCCCGCTCTGATAAATGAAGTGCTTCACTAGATTGATATCCGAAGAAACTATATTCTTGCATATGCCGTCCGAGTGATGTGCCGTGTAATAAATCTGGATGGAAGACCAATGCATAACCTTTCGGCTGATAGGTTTCTCCATTGCTGTTTATTCCTGCCACCTGACCCGGCGCAAGAAAAACGAGTGTGCCTTCCTGGTAATCGTATGTATGTCTGCCATACATCATATCGCCACATTTTACTTCTTTTAAGAATACAGTATAAAAACCAAAAAACATTTTGGAACCTTGTCTTGGATCTGCCTTTGACAGATCAACCACGCTTATGAGTGGATGCAAGGTCTCATTATTATTGAATACATTATAATCGTAGATCGTTTCAAATCTTTTTATGTTATCCATAAAATTTTCGTTTTATCAATTCAAACTTACCACCTTATTTTCTACTTCTTCATTTAGTAATTTCTAATCAGCAAAATTGGTAGATTAAACCGGATTCTGTATACCATATACGAGAGATAATGCGAAGACCTTTACACCGAAACGAAATAATGATCGCAATTCAAAAATAGAAATAGATAAAAATTTAACGATGAAAAAATTAGTGTTCGGGATCTTATTACTTATAGCATGCACATTGGATGCTCAACAAACGACCGAGTCCCCCATGGTTACGACCCCTTCAGGAATTTTGCGTGGTATAACAGAAAGTGACGTTTCAATTTTCAAAGGTATCCCGTATGCTGCTCCACCTGTTGGTGAATATCGCTGGCGTCCCCCACAACCGATTCCAGTTTGGAAAGGTATTTTCGATGCAACAAAATTCGGTGCCGACTGTGCACAGGCCGGATTTCAGCGAGGTGGAGATTCTATTTCAAAGACCTCATCTGAAGATTGTTTATTTCTAAATGTGTGGGAGCCAGCTATAGCAAAAAAGGGTGATAAATTACCAGTGATGGTATGGATACACGGTGGCGCCTTCGTATTCGGCAGTGGCTCACAACCTGACTTCTCGGGAGTACAGTTTGCAAAACAGGGAGTCATTTTAGTAACGATCAATTACCGCCTTGGACGTCTCGGATTTTTTGCGTTTCCGGCATTGAGCAAAGAACATCCCGAAGAACCTAAAGGCAACTACGCATACATGGATCAAATTGCTGCTCTTAAATGGATACAAAAAAACATTTCTGCATTCGGAGGTGATCCAAAAAATGTTACCATTTTTGGTGAATCTGCTGGAGGAGTTTCAGTGCAATCCCTTATCACGATTCCTTCAGCTCGTGGTCTTTTTCAAAAAGCGATCTGCGAATCCGGTGGTGGTCGTGATGGAGTGCTGACAGGAAGACCTATAGATAAAGAAAATACCGATTCATATTACCCTGTTTCGGCAGAGACGATCGGAATTAATTTTGCGAGAAAACATGGTATCGATGGCATAGATGCTGCAGCACTCACAAAACTTCGCGCTCTTACCGTAGCGCAGATCGTGGATGGTGGACTGGAAACATACGGTTCCGACCGTCAACCTATTTATTCAGGCCCTGTTCTCGACGGTAAACTTGTTGTAGAAACTGCGCAAAGCGCTTACAATGCTGGGAGGCAATTACCCATCGACCTTTTGATCGGATCGAACAGTGCTGAAGTTCCGGCTGGGTTCGTCAACGCGAGTTCTAAAGAACAACTTTTTTCTTTATTCGGAAATCTGAAAGATGAAGCGAGGACAGTGTATGAACCCGACACGTCCACTGAATTCAGCAAAATGCTCACGATGGTCAATACCGATAAGGTATGGGCTGAACCGGCACGTTTTAGCGCAAGGGCTGTTGTCGCCAAAGGCCATGCTGCTTACATATATCTTTTCTCTTACGTTGCTCCTTCGATGCGGCAGATGATGAGATATGGCGCAGGTCATGCATCCGAAATTTCTTATGTTTTCAACAATTTGAGAAGCCGTAATGGTTCCACTATTGCACCGGAGGACCAGGAAGTCGCCAGGTTGATGAATACCTACTGGGCAAATTTTGCGAAAACCGGTGATCCTAACGGCAACGGACAACCGAAATGGCCTGTTTACGATCCAAACAAAAATGAAATTCTCGAGATCAAAGCGAATGGTTCTGCAGTTGATGAAGCAGACCCGCGCAAACTTAGACTGGATTTGATCGAAAAAGCTGTTACCTCAGGAAATCTTCATTGATTAATCCGCAATATTGGTAGATAAATCCGTGATCTGTATTACGGGAGAATGAAAGAATGCAAAGACCTTTGCAGAATAAAAGGAAAAACATGCAAGATGTAAAATTGAACAATGGTGTTGAAATGCCAATTCTTGGATTTGGTGTTTTTCAAGTGAGAGATTTGAATGAATGCGAAAGAAGTGTAATCGACGCCATCAATGTAGGTTATCGATTAATAGACACGGCACAATCATATGGGAACGAAGAAGCAGTTGGGAGAGCCATTAAAAAAAGCGGTGTAAAAAGAGAAGACTTATTCATTACAACAAAACTCTGGATACAGGCAAATGGCTATGAAGGAACAAAAAAAGCATTCGAAAATTCGCTAAAAAAATTACAACTTGAATACCTGGATCTATATCTAATTCATCAGCCCTTCGGAGATATTTATGGTGAGTGGAAAGCAATGGAGGAGCTCTATAAAGAAGGAAGTGTAAGGGCAATTGGTGTCAGCAATTTTCAACCTGACAGGCTCATGGATCTGATCATTCATAACGATTTCATTCCTGCGATCAACCAGATCGAAACGCATCCTTTTCATCAACAGACCGACACGCAAAAATTCTTGCAGGAAAATAACATACAAATGGAATCGTGGGGGCCATTCGCCGAAGGAAAGAACAATATTTTTCACAATGAGTTACTTGTTGACATCGGAAAAAAATACAATAAAAGCATCGCTCAAGTTATATGTCGGTGGCTGACGCAAAGAGGAATCATCGCCATTCCAAAATCAGTGCGCAAAGAGCGAATGATAGAGAATTTTAATAGTCTTGATTTTGAATTGAGCAGTGAAGACATGGATCAGATCAAAACGTTGGACACGAATGCAACACTCTTCTTCGATCATCGTGACCCGGCCATGGTGAAATGGCTTGGAGAAAGAAAATTGCAAGATTGAATTAAAAAAATTTAAAACAAATGAAAAAAAGAATATTAGGTAAGAGTGGTCTCGAGGTATCAGCGATCGGTCTTGGTTGCATGGGACTGAGTTTCGGTTATGGGGCGGCTGCAGAAAAAAAAGATGCAATTAAATTAATACAAAAGGCATTTGAAAAAGGCATCACCTTTTTTGATTCCGCCGAAGCTTATGGTCCTTTTATCAACGAAGAATTGATTGGCGAAGCTGTAAAACCTTTCAGGAACGATGTCATCATCGCAACAAAATTTGGTTTCAGAGAAGGTAAAACTGCGTTAGGCGTTGATAGCCGACCAGAAAATATTCGAGCAGTGGCAGACGCGGCCCTCAAACGTTTGCAGACGGATGTTATCGATCTATTTTATCAGCATCGCGTTGATCCCAATGTTCCAATCGAAGATGTCGCAGGAACAGTGAAAGATTTAATCAGGGAAGGTAAGGTGAAACACTTCGGCTTATCCGAAGCTGGTGCTCAAACGATCCGAAAAGCCCATGCCGTTCAACCGGTGACTGCTTTACAAAGTGAATATTCTTTATGGTGGAAAGAACCTGAAAAAGAAATACTGCCGACATTAGAAGAATTAGAAATCGGCTTCGTGCCTTTCAGTCCATTAGGTAAAGGTTTTCTCACTGGCAAAATCAATGAGAATACAACGTTCGATAAAAATGATTTTAGAAATATCGTTCCCCGTTTCTCCGAAGAAAATAGAAGATCAAATCAGGCATTTGTTGAGCTGCTCGGAACGATCGCGAAAAATAAAGGGGCAACCACCGCGCAAATTGCGCTCGCATGGCTGTTAGCTCAAAAACCCTGGATCGTTCCGATTCCCGGCACAACAAAGCTTCATCGATTAGAAGAAAATATTGGTGCAGCAGAAATAATATTAAGCAGCGAAGAAATCGAAAACATCAATGAAGCAGTAGCAAAAATCGAAGTTCAGGGCGCGAGATATCCCGAGCAGTTGCAAAAGATGGTTAATCGTTAAAGAGGTTATATTAATAACAAAAAAAATAGTTCATCAATTTATTTAAAATAAAAATTCATCAATTATGAGAGCACCAATTTTCGTCTTGTTCTTTTTTCTGGCAGGCACGGAATTTTCCAATGCACAACCGCACGAAACAATTACAAGTTCCACGAGTAACACACCAGAGCAGCAAGAGATCATCAACCTTTCCAAACAGAAATGGAATTGGATGGCAGACAAAAATGTTGATTCCTTGAATGTGCTGTTCGACGATAGATCTATGTTCATTCACATGGGAGGAAGCTGGGGAAAAACTCCTGAACTCAATACAATCAAAAGTGGGGGCATTTGGTATAAAAAAGCTGAAGTATACGCAGTCTCCGTAAATATTTTTGGCAACACCGCGATCCTTTTAAACGACATTGACTTAGTAGCGGTAGTCGGCGGCAACGAAGTCACCAATCCTTTTATGGTGACTGAAGTATACATCAAAGAAAACGGAAAATGGAAGATGGGTTCACTCACTTTTTCGCATCTGATGAGACCTGTTAAATTGAAAGCTGATAACAACAGCCAACAACAACACAACTAAGAATTTCAAAGATCATTCACTGATAAATTCAATCGAGATGAAAAAATTATTATTACCGATTATTACTTTGCTCGCATCATCAACACTCATTGCGCAGCATAGTCTGGAAAAAATATGGGAGTCTGATTCGGTTACATTGCGAAACCCGGAGTCGGCGCTATATGATCCAAAATCAAATTCACTTTATGTTTCCAGTACAGGATCGGGCTCTGTTGTTCGAATGGATGCTCAAGGAAAAGTGATACAAAAAGATTGGGTTACCGGACTTCATTCAAACATGGGGTCGGCTCTGTACAACGGATTATTTTACACCACAGACCCAAAAGGGATCAACGTTGTCGACGTAAATAAAGCATCGATCGTAAAACTCATTCCGGTTGACAGTGCTCAAATGTTGAACGATGTAGCGGTGGATTCGAAAGGAATTATTTATGTCAGCGACACACGCGCAGCAAAGGTCTATAGAATTGAGGACGGCAAGGCAACCGTTTATCTCGAAAATATACAAGGCGCAAATGGTCTTCTGACGGTCAATTCAGATCTATATGTGTTGGGCTCAACAACTTTTCTAAAAGTAAACGCCAATAAAGAAGTTACAAAAATCGCAGACGGTTTCGAAAGCGGTCTTGATGGAATTGTGATGGTCGCTGAAAACGAATTTATCATTAGTAACTATCACGGTGTTCTTTGGTATATAAGCGCAGATGGGAGCAGACAACTTTTGCTGGACACACGCCCACAGCGAATAATGTCGAATGATATTAGTTACGACAGTAAAACAAAAACTTTGTTTGTTCCGTCGTACATGACTAATCGCATCATTGCATACAGAGTAAAATAAAAATATCAAGCAGGAAATTTCTCGATTGTGATATGTCAATTTCAAAATCAAATTAAATTAAAAGACAATGAAAATATTACGCTTTACACCGATCGCAGCTTTGCTGGTCGGACTGTTTTTTCTTGGCAATACAAATAAAATTACTTCACCAGTTTCAAAAGCAAGCGATGGCTCAGTTGCCGCTATCACGAGTGCAAGTGCAAGTTTACCGCTGGACAAAATAAAATTGCCTCCGGGATTTTCAATTGCAGTGTATGCTGAAGTGCCTGCTGCACGATCTATGGTGATCTCGCCGTCGGGAACATTGTTCGTCGGAACACAAAGGCCCGGTTTCGTTTATGCAGTGAAAGATACAGATGGTGATCATATAGCAGACAAGAAATGGGTCATTGCATCGGGGATGAACAACCCTAATGGAGTTGCTATCAAAAACGGTAATCTGTATGTTGCTGAGATCAGCAAGGTCACCAAATTTAACGACATTGAAAATCATTTGGACAATCCCGGAAAAGGTGAAGTTATTTACGATCAGTTTCCAACAGAATGGCCTCATGGCTGGAAATACATTGCATTCGGACCAGATGGAAAATTATATGTTCCTGTTGGTGCTCCTTTCAATATCGGTATGCCTGACGAAAAACATGCATCGATATTCAGGATGAATGATGATGGAACCGGAATTGAAAAATTCGCAAGCGGAGTACGCAATACAGTTGGAATAACCTGGAATCCTATCACGAAAGAAATGTGGTTTACTGATAACGGCCGCGACTTACTTGGCGATGATCTTCCATTCGACGAATTGAATTGTGCGCCGAAAGCTGGAATGAATTTCGGCTACCCTTATTTCCATAGCGGAACAATTAAAGATCCTGAATTTGGTGGTACTCACGAAGCATCTGAATTTACGCCGCCTGCACAAAACCTCGGCCCTCATGTCGCATCACTTGGCTTAAAATTTTACACTGGCGACATGTTCCCCGCCGAATACAAAAATCAAATATTCATTGCAGAACACGGCTCATGGAATCGCAGTAAAAAGATCGGATACAGAGTCAGTCTTGTCAGAATAAAAGATAACAAAGCTATCGGTTACGAAACTTTTGCAAGCGGCTGGCTTGATGATGTAACGCAAACAGCATGGGGCAGACCGGTAGACGTGCTCGTACTTGCGGATGGATCAATGCTTGTTTCGGACGACACCGCTGGCGTCATTTATCGAATCACTTACAAAAAATAATATTTGGTCTTGCAACGAGCTTGACCAAACCAGATGAAAAATATATTTCTCATACATATTTTAAGTTTGTTGTCGGCGTTTTCGCATGCACAAAAAAAATCAACAACGGACAGTTCCATGGTGATCGGGAAGAACGTCTACATACAACATTGTCAAACCTGTCATCAAGTCGATGGAGGTGGTGCGCAAAACATGATCCCCCCGTTGATAAAAACCGAATATGTTCTCGGCGACAAATCAACTCTAATAAAAATGATTT
>DATHPV010000524.1:0-6078 GCA_035483495.1 Puia sp. | reverse complement strand
CCGTATACCCTTCAACCGCAAACTTTGGGTCAGGGTGTGAATACGGTTCACTTTTGTCGTAGTTGACTGTTCCGTTATTCAGTATTTCGTGAATTTCTCGCATGGTAATATGACGACAGTCCATCCGGCACCGTGCATGTTTAGTAAGTATTATCTGACCATGACGATCAAAAGGTGCATTCCCGACATGATTGGATTTTCCACCGGAATCAGTAGAATGACAGGAAACAAATAATCCAAAAACAATGAAAAGCCGGAAATGCCAACGCATCGCTAAAGTTACAGGCATAATTCCTTTTCATATTATCTTTGCGCCCTTATGTCGGGGCCAAAAACAGTAGCTTTTCATACACTGGGTTGCAAACTCAATTTCTCGGAGACTTCGTCCATTTCAAGATTAATGGAAAAGGAAGGCTTTGAAAAAAAGTCTTTTGACTCACTGGCAGATGTATATGTCATTAATACCTGTTCGGTAACTGAAAATGCCGACAAAGAATGTCGTTATCTGGTAAGACAGATCCAGCGAAAGTCACCGGAAAGTTTTGTGGTTATTACGGGATGTTATGCTCAACTCAAACCCAAAGAGATTAGTGAGATTCCCGGCGTGGATCTTGTGCTTGGAGCTGCTGAGAAATTCAACATGGCCGCTCATATCCGCGAGCTTGTAAAGGGTGATTCAACAAAAATCTGCAGTTGTGATATTGACCAGGTTAATATATTTCACGATAGTTATTCATCGGGCGACCGGACAAGGGCTTTTTTAAAAGTGCAGGATGGATGCGATTACCAGTGCAGTTTCTGTACCATTCCTATGGCCCGGGGGAAAAGTCGTAGTGACAGTCTCAGTCATGTAATCGAAAATGTGAAATTACTGGCAACGAAGGGTATACAGGAGATTGTTCTGACCGGTGTGAACCTGGGAGATTTTGGAAATACAGAAACCGGAAGTAAAAGAAAGACTGAAAGTTTTCTTGAACTGACAAAGGCACTGGATCAGATCCACGATATTCAACGATACAGGATTTCTTCGATCGAACCCAATCTTCTCAATTATGAAATTATTGAACTCGTAGCAAACAGCGATCGGTTCATGCCACATTTTCATATCCCTTTACAAAGTGGAAGCAATAAAATATTGGCGCTTATGCGGCGACGTTATGTAAGGGAACTTTATGAAGATCGAGTTTCACGCATAAAAACACTAATGCCCCATGCTGCCATCGGTGCGGATGTAATTGTCGGTTTCCCTGGAGAAACAGAAGAAGATTTTAATGAAACACTTCATTTTCTACACGATCTGGATTTATCTTATCTGCATGTTTTCACCTATTCAGAAAGAGAAAACACCCGCGCAATAGATATGAAACCCGTAGTTCCGGTATCTGTAAGGAATGAGAGAAATAAAATTCTTCGAAATCTTTCTTTCCAGAAAATGCAGTACTTCACTTCGCTTCACGAAGGACAAACCAGGAAAGTTCTCTTCGAACGCAGTCGCGATAAAGCGATGATGGAAGGGTATACTGACAACTATATTAAAGTCACTGCTCCTTATCACGCAGACTGGGTGAATAGGGTTATAGATTATGAGTTATGAGTTATGAATAAAAACAATCCATAATTCATAACCCATAACCCATAACTAATTACTCTGTTCTTAAACTAGTTACGGGGTTAGCCAGAGCCGCTTTAACTGCCTGAAAGCTGATCGTAATGATGGCTATCGCAAATGAAATTCCCACTGCGATAAAAAATATTCCCTGTCCAATGTTTACATGATAAGCAAAGTTCTCAAGCCATTTATACATGAAATAATATGCCACCGGTACCGCGATCAGGAATGCCAGTGCAATTAAAAAGATAAATTCTTTCGCAAACAGTGTTGAGATATCGAATATCGATGCACCCAGCACTTTACGAATACCTACTTCCTTAGTGCGTTGTACCGCAGCGAAAGCAACAAGGCCGTATAATCCGAGACATCCAATTAAAATGGCCAACGAAGAGAACAATTTGAAAGCAGTGTAGACTTTCGCCTCCTGTTTATACCAGTTGGCAATGTGTTCATCAATAAATTCATATTCAAACACGTCCTTGGGAAATAAAGCAGACCATTCCTTTCCAATATGCGTGATCGCGCTGTTAATATTATTTGGTTTTATTCTTACACTCACCATATAAAAATTATCAGGAGCATACAACAAAACACAGGACCTTCTTTTCTTGTGTTTGGATTCGCTTTGAAAATCCTGAATTACACCGATGACCCTTGAATCACCCCATCCCAGTTTAATATTCTTTCCGAGAGCCAAATGAGGATCCTGTATGCCCAGTTTATGAACCATTGTTTCGTTGATCACCACTTTGATGATACTGTCTTTTGCATACCTTTTCGAAATTTTTTCACCCGCCAGCATCTTCAATCCAAACATATCGATATAATTTTCATCAATACATTTCATCTCGGTCACATCGTCCTTCATAAGACCCTGTTCAGGGCAGGAAAAACTGGTCGCGTTGCTGAAGTACGAGGGTGCGCCCGAAGAAAAACTGATGTCGGTTAATCCCGGTTCTGTTTGTAACTGCTGTTTGAACACTTCCTGCTTCGATTGATCGGGTAATGGGAAATTGACAACAGCCTCTTTGTTGAATCCGAGATCTTCGTTCTGAAAGAAATTCATCTGATGCGCAACTACGAGTGTTCCGACGATCAGAATCTGTGAAATGGCAAACTGTAATAATACAAGACCCTTCCGCAGATTGATGCCGCGAAAAGACATGCCAGTCTTACGTTTCAGGGAATCCACCGGGTTAAACGCTGACTGTATAAAGGCAGGATAAACTCCGGCCAGCACTATCACGAGCAGCGTAATGGATACCAGAAAACCAATCACGATGGGTTCAGTTAATTGCTTCGTATCGATCGTTGTATCGAGCCATTTTGAAACCTGAGGTAAAACCAGGATGGTAACAACCAGACCAAGAATTACTGAAATCAACACCAGTAAACCAGTCTCGCCCAGAAATTGCTCAACCAACTGAGGCCTGCTCGCACCCATCACTTTCCTGACTCCTACTTCCTTCGAACGTTTTACGGATTGCGCAGTGGACAGATTTATAAAATTGATACAGGCCATGACGATGATAAAAACTGCAATGACAACAAGTCCCCAATACGTATCTCTGGATGTAGGTGTGATGATATTATTTATATAGCGCTGATCAAAATGAACTTCCCGCAGTGGCTGAAAAGGGAGATGCGCTTCTTCTGCAATATTCTTTCCCCAGTGTTTAGTAAGAAAAGCCGGCACCTGTTTTTCCAAATCATGAATGGAATAATTCTCAGGGATTACCAGGTAAGCATAGCTGAAACCAGGAATCGCGTAAAACTCGCGCATCATTCCTTCATCGAATTTTCTGGTGTTCAGAGAAACCAGGAATTTAAAAGGCAGACTCGTATTAGGAGGAGGATCTTTGATGATTCCTGTAACTTTTACCGTAAACTCGTTTCCAAGATTGATGACTTCTCCCATTGCCTGTTTATCGCCAAAATATTTATGGGCGGTTGTCTCTGTGAGAACAACGGAATTGGGTTCATACAGTGCCGTCGTAGGATCACCACTGATCCATTTGTAATCAAATACTTTTGTAAACTGACTGTCGACAAAAGCAAAGTTTTTTTCAATGAATCTGTTTCGGCCTATCTGTACCTGACCATCACGCTGATAAAAGATCTGGGTGATATTTTCTAACTGAGGAAAATCATTTCGTAAAGCAGGAACAACTGCGAGTGAAATATTGGCGTTAAAATCCAGCGCATTCAGGGTAATTCGATAGGTTCTGTCTGCCTTCTTACTAAAACTATCATAACCCAGTTCATAACGAACGATCAGGAATATGATCAGACAGGAAAGAATGCTTAAACTCAGTCCGAATACATTCAGAAAAGTAAAACTCAGATTTCTCCTCATACTTCTAAATGCGCTGATGAAATAGTTTTTTATCATGATCAGGTAATTGGAATGAATAAAAATATAAGATGTTCCCGCACCAAGAATATACCACTAATTAACTTCTTACTTATCAACGTGTTAAAGAAATCAGATGAGTGAAAAGCGTCCGCTTTCGAAACAGGACTGTATTATAGTGAAAGCGTAAAGCTTAAAGCCTAAAGCCTAAAACTAATCTGAAAATGGAGATCATAAATAGTGTAGAAATTTTAGGCAGATACCTATGAAATGAAAAAAGCACCTTAGGGTGCTCAAATATTTTGGTAACTTATATGTCCCACTTTTTTACGCCTTACGCCTTACGCCTTACGCCTTACGCCTTACGCCTTACGCCCAACGCTTTATGCCTTACGCCTTACGCCTTACGCATAAAGTACCTGTTCATCAGTATAATAGGTTTTCCGACTACCCTTGGTGTCTATTTGTATGGGGTGGCCCGTCGGACTCTCCCCGACTTTGCGATGTATTAAAAGGAATTCTTTGACTTCATCATTTATTTTGCCCGGGTAAGCTTTATCAATTTTTCGGATTGCTTCTTTCAGCAATTTTGGAATCAGTTTTACGAGTTCCTTTATTTTTTCATCGGGGATGGCGGAGGCGACTGAGTATGGGGAAATCCTGGCTTCCCAAAGAATTTCATCCGAATACCCATTACCTATACCTCTGATCAGATCCTGGTCCAGCAAAATATCTTTGACCTTAGTTTTCCTGTTGAATATGGTTTTCAGAGATTTGAAATCCAATTCCATCGCATCTGCCCCGGCTTTGTCCACCGGATTCAACCTGATATTTGCATTCCTCATGCGATCCGTCAAAGCAAGATTATTCTCTCCTTCAAAATAAAATTCTACGATTGTGGAATGATGATCATGTTTTTTATCAAAGAAAAACAGGTCTCCGGTAAGCATCAGATGCAGCCCGAGTAAAGTACCATCCTTAAATTCAAACCGGAATTCTTTTCCTGACCGATATATTCTCTTCAAAGTTTTCCCCTCAAGATTATTCGACAAGGCCTTCGCGGTATCGGCGAGTTTTTTCCCGTTTACTACTTTAATCTTTATCAATTTTTTATTTGCAAGAACCTGATTCAGGTTTTTAGCAAATACTTCTACATCCGGAATTTCAGGCATATGCAGTCAAATTTGGAGATTTAGAAATTTGGAGATTTGGAAATACTTATTTGCATATTAAAATTAGTCTTTGAGAACAAAATTTTTGATACCCTTCTCTTCTCCATTTACTATCAACGAAAGCTGGTGTTTACCCGGGTAAAATGTTCTGGTGGTTATTTTTCTAAAAGATTGTTTTCGGTTCACTTCCACCGTCTCGCCCGCCTTGTATTTTTTTTCACTGATCTTAAATACTTTTCTCGCGAGCTGATTATTTGATTTATTATAATACAAACCATATTCCAATCTGATGGTCTGATCCTTTTTGTCAACATTCTTAACGAGAAAAGAGAAAGATAAACTGGCTCCTGTTTTTACCACCGGCGTTTGAATCTTAAAATCCGAAACCAGTATATTTTTGCTTTTTAGTCCGAAATGACTTAGAATTTCCGCGTGTCCCCGCTTGAGGAGTGTTCTCGATCCATGTTTTATGATTGCGTCTGTTTCCCTGCTGATGCCCTTCCAATCCCTGGCAAGCTTCATAACCACATCAGGATGATCCTTTGCAATGTCATTGATATTATTTGCCACACTTCTTCTCACATCTTCTGAGGGATCATTTTTCAGATTCTCCAAAATCGGCAGTATGGGTGAAGGATCTTTTTTCAATACCGGAATCGCCATCGCCCAGGGCAGTCTTGGCCTGCTCCCCTCGCTGGATAGTCTTCTTACTCTGTCATTTTTGTGTTTGGACCATATGATCATCTGATTCACCATCTGGTTGCCATATCTGATAAAAAACGGTCTTACCGCAAATTCACAACTCACAAATTGTGTAACTGTCTCAAATGCTTTCATGGATAAGTCAAAATGATCTATACCGTAAACCTCTATATAGTCAGGAATAAACATATGTTCGAGACCACCATAACTATTCGCTCCCTTTTTCCAAAAACTGATTA
>DATHPV010000523.1:0-6527 GCA_035483495.1 Puia sp. | reverse complement strand
GCCTTACTACCCGGAGATCCCAGATTGTGTGGTTCAGACGACAAATCCCGAATGGTTAACCCAATATTTTGCCTGCTTATTAAATCATCGAATACCTTTTCCCGATTCAGTTCGACTTTTGTACTGCTGTCATTGAATCCTAATAATCGAGTCTGCTGGGCATACAATACCGACCCGTGACATATGACCAACAAAATAAAAAAAGACTTTTGCATGTTTTTCAGATATCGATAAATGTACTATAAAATCGGAAAGAGATATCAAACATCTAGTCTTAGTATCTTGCTGTAAACAGAAACCATGAAAACCTTCGAACCGGAAAAAGTCAGGCAGTTCTTTTTTCTAGTTGTGCTAATGATTCTGGGAATTATATTATTTGCATACCTCAGGGTATTCCTGCCTTCTTTTCTGGGTGCTATCACCTTTTATGTATTGATGAGAAAATATGTGAAAAGGATGACACAAAACAAATGGACACCAGCTGCCGCTTCTCTTATACTGATGTTGTTATCATTCCTGATTATACTACTGCCAATTTTCATTTTCGTCAATACTGTCAGTTCAAAAATTGGATATGTTATCAATCATGCCACAGAAATAACAGGTGCTTTGCTGATATTCCTTAAAAGTATAGACACCCGTATAGGTTATCATTTTCTGAACGAAGAAACGATACGTAATTTAAGTGGCGTCGCTTTGCAGGAACTTCCACTGATTCTGGGAGCCACCGTTAATTCCCTGGTGGCACTGATAGTGATGTATTTTCTTTTATATTTTATGCTAACCAACTGTAACAAAATGGAAGAATGGATGGAAGATGTACTGCCTCTGCGGAAGGACAATCTTACCCGGGTTAAGCGTCAGATGAATCAGATGGTAATTTCAAATGCAGTGGGTATACCGCTTATTTCTTTGCTCCAGGGTGTTGCGGGATTGATATTGTATCTGATATTGGGAATCAAAGAACCTTTGTTATGGTTTGCTCTTACCGCATTTACTTCTATTCTTCCTCTCGTTGGATCGGCTTTAACTTATGTGCCGCTGGCGATTATTCAAATTGCTAACGGTGAAACAGCAAAGGGTATCATTATACTCGTATACGGATTGGGGGTAATAGTTACTATGGATAACGTCTTTCGTATTTGGCTTCAAAGAAGAATTGGAAATGTTCATCCACTGATCACTCTTTTCGGAGTCTTTGTAGGGGTGCCGTTATTCGGTTTTATAGGACTCATTTTTGGTCCTTTACTGATATCTATATTTATTTTGCTCATGCGGATATACCGGATTGAATTTATTAGTCCCATGGAAACATTATCGGACTAGAACGTTTCATTGTGGTTCGATGCTGGTGCAGATAATTCCGTCACTGGAATCAAAAAGGGCCGGCAAAACCGGCCCCGAATAAATATAAGTTGAAGAATTTATACTCGGCTGGCGAGTTCTTTACCCGCTTTGAATTTAGCGACTTTTTTCGCTTTTATTTTGATTGTAGCGCCGGTCTGTGGATTACGCCCGTTTCTTGCGGCGCGTTTAGATACTGAAAAAGTTCCGAAACCTACAAGTGTAACTTTGTCTCCTTTCTTAAGTGTTTTCGCAATGGCTTCTGTAAATGAATCGAGGGCTGCACCTGCCTGTGTTTTAGTGATGCCCGCGTCATCGGATAATTTTGCAATCAGTTCTGCTTTGTTCATGGAAAATGTTTTTATTGATTTCGAGAAAAGGCAAATATAAGGCTATGAATTAAGAAGCCTTACGAAATCTGATCTGACGCCAAAATCCATCTGATAACGGTTCTTGTACCAGTTCGGACTATTGTAAATTCTTCTAAATATATTTAATTAAGCGTTCTTCCAATTCCCGAATGCCCATAGTGGCAGGTTTTTGAATGTGGTTAAGGTTTTTTATACCACGTGTAAATGGGATGCTTTTATCGATTATGAATTTTGGAATACCAGGAGGAGCAAAGTCAATCAGACCGGCAGCCGGATAAACAGCCAGGGAGGTTCCTATGATTGCAAAAAAATCGGCTTTATTTACGAGCATACCTGCGTCAACGATTAATGGTACTGGTTCCTCAAACCAAACGATATGCGGTCGGAATTGCATACCATCTGGAGCCATGTCCCCAATTTGAATATCGTCCAATATGGGATTTATTAGTGATTCATCTTTTTCACTGCGCATTTTAAAAATTTCGCCATGCAGGTGTAAGACTTTTGTAGAACCCGCTCTTTCATGCAGGTCGTCAATATTTTGAGTAATGATTTGAATTTCGAAAAATTTCTCCAGTCGAGCCAGTCCAATATGTGCATCATTTGGAACGGCAGCCCGTACATCGCGGCGACGCATATTATAAAATTCGAGGACCAGGCGTGGATTTTTTCTCCATGCTCCGGGGGTGGCAACTTCATTTATGTCATAACCTTCCCACAGCCCGTCGCTGTCTCTGAATGTCTTTAACCCGCTTTCGGCGCTGATGCCAGCGCCGGTAAGGACCACCAGTTTTTTCTTCATAACCCTTTAATGTTTGAAGAAAAGAAAATTAAATAAATATTCATATCTGAATTACGCCTGAGTATGGATATCCATTTTTGCGATTACATAAGTATAGAGGTCTTGCATACTGTGAATGTCTATCAGGTCGGCAGGATCTACCTTAATGTGCAAATTTTTCTCCATGACTACCACAAGATCAATATAATCAAGGCTGTCTAATTCCAGCGTGGATTTGAGGTCCGATGTAGGAGTTATTTTAGACAATTCTACTTCAAACTCCTCATGAAGGAAGTTATTAATGATTTCTATAACTTTTTCTTTTGTAAGCATATTATCGTTCTCATTCTGCATGGCTAAAATTACCATTTTCCTTTCGAATGTTTTTTTTATCTCATTCGGGAGGATTTGGTAAATTACTGAAATGCTGCAGAATAAATTCAATGATTATTACGATGTAATTGTGATCGGGGCGGGAATTGGAGGATTAACCGCTGCAGCGCTGTTAAGTAAGGCAGGCCTGTCTGTTTGTGTATTGGAAAAAGAGCCTCATGTTGGAGGTTATTTGGCCGGATTCAGGCGGAAACAATTCATTTTCGATACGGCTATACACTGGCTGAATCAATTTGGGCCGGAGGGAATACTCGATAAATTATTCAAGGCTATAGGCAGTGATCATCCTAAAGCTATAGAGCAATATCGAATACGTCGTTACAAAGGAGAAAACTTCGATTATCTGCTTACAAACAAACCGGATGACTTTCGGGATCAGCTGATAAGGGACTTTCCAGATGAAAAAAAAGGTATTGAGAGGATGTTTCAGAAAGCAAGGCAAATTGGGCAATCCTTTAAAAACTATAACAGGATCTTCCGTTCAGAAGAAACGATGTCATTTTTTCAAAGACTTAAAAATAAAATCCGCCTGCTGGAATTTGCTATCCCTTTCATCCCATATCTTTCTTTTACTGGCGAAAAGGGATTAAAAAAAGGCCTTGGCAGATTTATAAAGAATCCCAAGCTGCAGAGAATATTCTCCGGTGAACAGGAAGTCCTGGGTTGCCTTATACCCATCGGATGGTCATATTTTCATGATTTTCAGAGCCCTCCAGCAGGTGGAAGTCAGGTGATACCGCAATGGCTTGAGCATGTAATAGAATACTATCAAAATCCTGTCCGTCTGCAATGTCAGGTGAAAGAAATATTGGTGGAAAAAGGTCATTGTAAGGGTCTTTTGTTCGAACAGCGGGGTAAGTTTCATACACTGAAGAGCAAGTATATAATTGCGGCCTGCGATATAGAGACATTGTATGAAAAAATGTTACCGCCCAATGCTATTCCCGCCAGTTTGAAAAGAAAACTGAAAGTAGCCGAATTATACAGCTCTTCGATTACCGTTTCCATTGCATTGGACTGCACGGCCGAATCCCTGGGTTTCAACGAGGAACTGGTGCACCTTGTCGATGAAAATCAGCCCTTTAATGAACAGAGTGGGGGTGATCCACACAGATCTGAGATTAGCATCATCGCACCATCATGGCGCGATAAATCACTGGCCCCGGAAAATCAGGGGACACTTACACTTTACATGCCTGCCAGCATGGATTATAAAAATGAGTGGGAAACAAAAGTGGATATTTTCGGAAAACGCGTAAGAGGAGAGGCTTATCAACATTTGAAAAAAGAAATAGCTGATATTTTAATCAGCAGGGTAGAGGAGAAACTAGTTCCCGGTTTGAGAGCGCATATTCTTTTTTACGAAGTGGCAACTCCGATTACACATTGGCGTTATACCGGGAATAAAAATGGAACTATGATGGGCGCACGTCCGGGAAGAAAGAATATGAAAAATAAAATTTCTCACTATCGCACACCAGTAAAAAACCTTATACTAGGCGGACATTGGGCCGAACTTGGTGGAGGAGTTCCAATAGCTGCAAAAGCCGGCGCCAATGCGAGTCTCCTGATATTGCAAAAAGAGAAACCCGCTGCCTTTCGGTCATTGGCGGGTTATATGAATAATACCATAACCCTGGAATCACTTAATGATAATAGCTGTTTTACTCCTTATAATAATTCCTGGGTGAGACCAAAAACTCCTGCTGAATCGATGACTAAACATCAGTTGGTGAATTCAATAAAATGATTTTATCGCGTTTTGATAAATTCTTGTGTACTAATTTATTTTGAAAATAAGTCTTGGTATAAACTTTCCGCGGTCAGTGAATTACCACCTATAAGTAGGAATATTTAGTTAAATTTAGGTACAACAAAAACGATTGCTATGAATACTCAATCCATCTACAAAGTTGGCATTGTATTATATGCCCTGGTAATTGGCTTTTTTGGTGTAAATCATTTTTTAAACGGCACTGGGTTTCAAAGAACGGTTCCGTCATTTATTCCCGGTGGAATTTTCTGGGTCTACCTAACGGGAATAGCTTTAATAGCAGCATCGATATCTTTTTTGTCTGGCAAGATGGTTAAAGCAGCCGGATTATTTCTGGCTATTTATTTACTGGTAGTTGTACTAACCATTCACCTTCCGGCTTTGTTACATACAGACGGAGCACCGCTTATAAGTATTGCGCTTACCAATCTTGTAAAAGATACCGGACTTGCAGGCGCCGCACTTATAATTGCCAGCAGAGGAAGTTAATATTCAACATTTCGGAATCCTGGTGAAACTTATTTTTACCCTATAAAAGACTTTTATTTTGGAATGTTTTTTGCCGGTTATATTTTTTTCATTGAATTATCCACTTTATAAATTGTAAAAGATAATGGAACCGGCTATCACTATTGAAGCAACTGTTTTTGCTCCGGCGGACAAAGTTTGGGAATACTGGACAGGAACGGATCATATTTGCAAATGGAACAATGCTTCGGAAGACTGGCATACTGTATATGCTGAAAATGATCTGCAACCCGGCGGAAAATTTCTTTCCAGGATGGAAGCCAAAGACAAAAGTTTTGGTTTCGATTTTGGTGGTGTGTATGACGAAATAAAGCAAAATAAAATAATAAAATATACACTTGAAGACGGCAGGAAGGTTGAAATCTCTTTTTCGCCAGCAGCAGATTCAACAGTTATAACAGAAACCTTTGATCCGGAAAATACAAACTCAGTAGAAATACAAAAACGGGGATGGCAAAATATTTTAGACAATTTTAAACGCTACACCGAAGCCAAATAACCTCATTAGGTTATTTTCGAATAAGTTATTAAGTTTGAATAATCGCATCCGGTTAATTCTAAAGTTGATGCATGTGGATTTCAGGTGTTTTTAATAGCACTTTTCTCCGCAACCTTTTTTTCATAAATTACGTAATACTAGCCTGTTCAGCTCAACTGGATTCTTTCCTCTGGAAGACGATTTTCTGTATCTAATTATCATAATCACGTCTGATGAAGTGCAGGTTGAGTGTTTTGTGTCTGATTATTTGTTTCAAATCTTTTCCGCAGGCACAAACATGTCCTGTGAATATCAATTTTGTCACGGGAGATCTTACACATTGGTTCGCATACACAGGTAACAACAGGAACGGATATACTGGTCCGGATGCTCTCATTCAGGACTACGATTCAACTATTGTAGGACCAAGAGGTACAATCGGCACGAAGTCGATCATAGAATATCTGTTACCATCTTATCAGGGTATCCAAGTTTTGACAACAAGCCGCACTGATCCTTTCGGTCTTTTTCCCACTATTCCAATCATCAACGGGTATAATTATAAATATTCGATTATGCTTGGTTCCACTGCAATTACCGAGGGTAATGGTCTTGCCGGATCTGGCGGTGGTTATGTCAGGGGAGTAAGTTATAATATAAAAGTGCCGCCCGGGCCTGCAACTGAACCCTATACCATGACTTATGCTTATGCAATGGTATTAGAAAACGGAACACATGTATCCAATTATCAGCCTGTCATCTCTGCAAGACTACAAACATCAGCTGGTTTGATAACATGCGCTTCTCCGAGTTATTATCTTCCAACTTTTAATAATGTATCAGAAGGGGGCCGCGGGG
>DATHPV010000522.1:0-11901 GCA_035483495.1 Puia sp. | reverse complement strand
ACATGGAAAAAAACTGTTTGGCAGGATATTGCACTAAATGGAAAAGAACTGGGTGGATCTGCTTTTATCGTCAACGTAACACAAAGCCCGAATTACCCCGGAAAAATAAACGAACGGGAATTCAGATCAGTCTGGAATCAGGCTTGGTTCAGTTCTCTTCGTTCTGCCAGCGGTCTGTATCGTTATGCGCGCAGAACTAACAATAAAGAATTGTTGGACTACGCATTAAAAACGAAAGAACTTGCTCTTTCATTTCCGCAAAAAAATGGTTTTTTTGATGCGCTTATCGCGACAGAAATGGAACAGGTAACCGACGACGGAAAAACGTATAACCGCTCCAAAGGCTGGCAGACTTATTATTTCGGAAACTCGGATAGAAATCCTTACACAGGCGATACCAGGAAAGCGCCCTACCACGTGCTCGATATGAGCTTTACGGCTAGTCTGATGCTTGACTGGTATGAAGAACTGGAAAAAGATCCTCGACTGCTGACTTATGCAAATACTTATGGTGAAGCATTGATAAAAATTCAACAATCAGACGGATTCTTTCCGGCCTGGTTGTCAATTGACGACTTTAAACCAATGGGTATTCTGGTTCAGTCTCCGGAATCTTCCATGTCGGTTAGTTTTCTTTTGAAACTTTACCGGGCAACAAACGACGAACGATTTAAATTATCTGCTTTGAAAGCAATGCAGGCTGTGATGAAAACAAATATTATTCAGGGGCAATGGGAAGATTTTGAAACATATTGGTCGTGCAGCCGGTTCGGGTCGACTGATCTGGTGGGGAAAAAGGTAATAAGAAATGATATGTTCAAGCAGAATAACTTTTCTATGTATTGGACTGCCAGGGCTCTCCTGGATTGTTACAAGCTTACCAGGGAAAACAAATATCTAAAGTATGGTCAGAGAACACTCGATGAACTTCTCATGACTCAGGCTTGCTGGCAGCCGCCGTTTATCTATATAAATGCGCTCGGCGGATTCGGCGTAATGAATGGTGACGGTGAATGGACGGATGCAAGACAAAGTATTTTTGCTGAATTAATAATGGATTATGGCCAGGTACTTCATAAAAATGAATATACAGAGCGTGGTCTGGCTGCACTCAGGGCGTCATTTGTGATGATGTATTGTCCCGAAAATGCCAGGACAAAAGAGCAATGGGAGGAAAAATGGAGTTTTTTTGGTAAAGAAGATTACGGTTTTATGATGGAAAATTATGGTCATGGAGGGCAAACCGGCAAGAAAGGCGAAGGCATTGGGGAATTCACAATCTACGATTGGGGAAATGGTGCAGCGTCCGAAGCCTATAACAGAATACTGGATCATTATGGAAAGAATTTTATTCTTTCACATTAACCGTTGAGATGTTTTTTCAATATAAGGTTTCGAGAAATGCCAACTGATCTTTGGTATGTAAAGGCCTGCTTTCAATTTGCTGATCCAATATCAAAATGTTTTCGTTCTTTGAATCAAACGCAGGCCATTTTACAAGGCTTTCCCCATTTGGATTGCCGGTTTTAATGAAATTTATCCAATAAGCCGACATTTTACCAGCCAGCGTTTTGTCAACAGGTTCCCATGGCCTGTTCAACGTTTTTAAATTGTCGTATGCATACACAATCTCTGAAGAATGAAATGCACCAAAAGAAGATTCGGAGTTGTATGCAGGAACCTTGCGATTAAAATTATAAACATACACTTTCGCCTTACCTGTTTTATACTGAATGTTAGCCCAGGCATATCCCTGCACGCCAAAAGTCATATCCCGATTTAGGTCACCTGCTGATTTGGCGGCTATAGAATCGTTTGTAGCGGGATAAAACTGCAGCAATTTAGCAGCATTTGAACCGTACGTGTTTTGTGTCTGAGTTATGAACTCGGCAGAAGAGGGGCGTTTAGTAGAGATCACCACGTCATCTCCGTTCCATCCTAATAAAACAGGAACATCATTCTGATGCCCCTTGGTGTAAATTTCCAATAGTGATTCCGGTATTACAAAACCATCTATGATAGGAGAAGAAAGGCCACCATTTGATTTTAAAATCTCTTCGGCTGATTTTTTTCTCAGATCTGCAATGGAGGAACAATTTAGAGACTTCGCATATTCAACACCATTCGATTCTGCTGTTTTTAAATCCAGCGTGGGTCTTTGTTTCCCTGACAAAATACTTCCACCGCTTTCCGCAATGGCACCACTTATTAACCCTCGTGACTTGGGTGATGCACATAAAAGACTCACCGCAAATGCACCTGCAGACTGACCTGCAATAGTTACCTGGTCAGGGTCTCCGCCAAATGCTGCAATATTCTTTTTCACCCATTGCAATGCTGCAATCATGTCCAACAGTGCATAGTTTCCCGAAGCTCCATATCCCGATTCCTGTGTGAGGTCCGGATGCGCGAGAAAGCCAAATACTCCTACTCTGTAATTGATGCTTACAAATACAACTCCTTTTTCAGCTACTGCTTTTCCATCGTAAATAGCACAGGCAGTACCCCCGGAACGGAATCCACCTCCATATATATAAATTAAAACCGGTTTTTTTTGCGGAGATTGTTTCGACCATACATTTAAATACAAACAATCTTCACTGATCGGTTCCTTTGGAATCAAAAACTCTGTTGACCAGTACATAAATGGAGCCGGACTGTCCTGATAGGGGCTGGCGCTAAATTTTGTACAGTCCAATAGTCCATTCCACGGCTTTACGGGTTGAGGTGCTTTCCATCTCAAATCGCCCACCGGAGGAGCTGCAAAAGGTATACCCTTAAAAATGTTTATATCATCGCTCTTATATCCTGAAATCGTCCCGTCCTTTGTTTGCGCAATCACTGATGATATACCAGTTTGCGCATTCACTTCAATAATAAAAAAACTAAAAAAGAGAAATAATGTCAATTTGAAAGCAGATATCTTCATATTTAAATTATTATAGATAGCTCGACATTGTTTACTGGAATATATAAACAATCTAACTCATTTTTGGAGTTCAGCCAATAATATGAAACTAAAAAATCTCTGGTATAACGATGCCATTACTTAGCCTTTTGAATATTTCCCCAGCTCGTATAGAATGGAATTCCTTGCGCAGCACTCAGTGTATAAAAGATTCTATACTTGCCCGCAGGTATTTCAGATGAAATAGGTTTAGTAGTGCCACTTGAAGGATTTCATGTAGTACAGGTTAAAAACTAAATATAATAAATGAATTTAAACCCGGCAATCCAATTCCTATTTTATTGGAGGTATCGAAGAGTTCGTAAATCTATTTGCCAAAATTATTCTCTTTGTTAAAAAACCTTATTTCCTTCCTGGAGAAACTGAAAACATGCTCGTCGTCAAAGGCATTGAGTAGCGTTGTTACGGTTTGTCGGCTGGTTCCAATAAGTTGTGCAATTTCTTCATGCGTAAGATAATTCGGAATGCGAACCTCTTTGCCCAGCCATTTGGCACGATCCTTTACATCGGTCAGAAGTTGTTCTATGAATAATTTAAGTCTTGTCTTTACATCCAATTGTAAAATATTTTGTAGCCTGTTCTCGAAACGCCTGATTCTGAATCCGGAGATCTTACTATATTTTACGGCCAGCTTTGGTTTATTTAATAGCAGTCTATTAAATGAGTCCAGAGTAAATGAACAAAGACTTACATCTTCTTTTCCGGCCTGAGCGAATTCCCCGCCCAGATTTTCTTTCTCCAGGCTTACCTGCCCAAAAAAATCACCCGGTTTTAAAATATCCTTGATCACTTTATTGCCCAGACCATCGAGGTATCCCAGCCGGATAATCCCTGACTTTAGAAAATAAATGTTCTGGTGTTGATAGGCTTCGAAGTATATGAATTCGCCTTTTTTAGCCTCCTTATAATTGTCGCTCACGTTCAATTCATGATATTCTTCATCCGACAAATCAGAAAATAACGGAAACTTTCTCAAGATAATTGAACTGTCCAGATGCATTGTAAATTAATTAGAGATTGTCAGATCCCTGTTCGAGACCGTTAAATTTAAAAGCAATCTTTTTAGATCTTTGTCCGATAAGTGACAATCGCTGGTGTGCATTTACAAAATACCCATATCCTTCATTACTTCGTTGGTGATATCGAGTCTTGGATTTGTATATATTACGGTAATACCCTCGCTTTTATCGAGAACAGTTGCATAAGAAAGTCTGTTTGCTGTTTTTTGTATGGCGTTCATAACAGAATCTTCCATGGGTTTTAAAAGTGCCTGCCTCATTTTGAAAAGTTCACCTTCGAAACCGAACCTGGCTCTTTGAAGTTCCCGCACCTCTTTCTGGTGTTGATTTAATGCATCAGTTCTATTTTTCTTTGCATCATCCGTTAACATCACTTCATCGCGATTGAAATCAAGTGTCATTTTTTCAACAATGGCTTGTTTGTCTTCAATCTCCTTTTGCCAGATCTTTGCCGTCTGATTTATTTTCGCGAGCGAATCCCTGTAGTCAGGCATTTTATTTAATATGTATTTGCTGTCCACAAAAGCAATTTGCCCGAATGAGGCAAGCCCGATATTCACCAAAAGGAGAGTTGCAATAATAGTTTTCATATATCGCAAAATTATTATTTAATCCTGCAAACGAAAAAACATTCTACATACCATGTTCAGCCACTATGCGTTTGTCTTTTTCAGCAGTTTTCAGAAGTTCGTAATCTTTTTCTGTCTGGTCAGCATATTGAACTCCGAACTCCGTCACGGCTCTTGCAAAGTCATCTGTTTTTCCAATATACCCTGAAATTTCCGGTGCTCTTCCTGCTTTGGCATGGGACTTGGCAAGAGCCCAGGCGCATAAACTGGAGTAATCCTTTAATATTCTGGGCGTAAAATTTTCAATATTGGCACTCGCTTTCATATCTCTCAGTTGTCTTACATAAAAATCTGTTCCATCCTTACCTTTTGTCCATCCAAGAAAAATATCACTAACGGTTTGCATCAATCTCTGCCCGTTCACAACCCTTTCTCCATGATTTTGATATACAGAATTCTCGGTATAATTCTCCAGAACCGATTTATTCCCTTCTTTAAATTGCAGAATAATGGCGTCTTCATTACTAAATGTAAAAAGTCCTATAAAACATCGGGTACCTACACTTCCGACGCCGACTACCTTTAACGCCGCATCTTCGAAACGGTACCTGCTAAGAAGTGATTTTTTGTCGTCTGTTAAACTATGGTAATAATCTTCAAAAAAATCATTCGCCGAATGAATAAGCAAATCACTATCAGCAGGATGATATATTAAGGGGGGGTCGTCCAGGATTCTTCTCTTACCGTTTTTTATTTCGGATATTCTGGGAAAAACAGATTCATGGGTATGATGCCTTGCTTTCTTTGTGATCTCTTTTATTCTGTTTACAAATACGGTATCTGAGCTAAACATGTTGATCACCGTCGATTCATCGATCCGGTTATACCACATTTCCAGTTGATGCAACGCCAGGAATTCCCGCATTTTTCGAGTGTACATCATCACAGCAGAGTATGCCGCCTTTTTATTTTCTTTATCTGAATAGTTTTTGTATCGGCCGGCAACGATAATACTTGCAGCCAGTCTTTTAACATCCCATTCAAATGGTGCCGGCAATGTTTCATCAAAATCATTGATATCAAAAACCTGATTTCTTTCCGGCGTTGCATAACCGCCAAAATTCATCAGGTGGCAGTCGCCACAGCACTGGACATAAATCTCACTACAGGGTGTATTGGAAAGATCCTCAGCCATAACAATGGCTGATCCTCTTAGAAAAGCAAAGGGAGACAGCAACATTCTTCCGTAACGGATGGGAAGCAGCTTGGGAACCCTGCCCTCACTGGAATCAATAAGCAGTTGAATCGGATCTGCACGTCCCTGTTTGGGCGCCATGGTAGCATGTGCTTCCCTCGGTGTAACCAGCCGCTGCTTTTTTCCTGCATCCATCCTTTCAGCCAAAGACGGCATTGGATTCCAGATTTTTCTTTCGGGGTAAACCAGTTTATTGACAGCTCGCATTTAGGTCTGTTTTAAATTGAACTTTCTAAGATAAGCAGAGTTTTTCTCAATCTTCCTTTCCCGTCGCAGTCAGCAAACGAACTAATTCGCCGGTTCTATAAAATCCCAGAGATTACCGTACAAATCCGCGAATACCGCTACTTTTCCATAAGTCTCCATAGCCGGAGGCCTTACGAATTGAATTCCTCTGTCCAGCATGAGTTGGTAATCCCTGTTAAAATTATCGGTATACAGAAATAAAAAAACACGTCCGCCTGTCTGGTTGCCGATCGCGTTTTCCTGATTCACACCAACTGCTTTCGCCAGTAGCAATGCACATCCGTCCGAACCAGGAGGTGATATAACCACCCATCTTTTGGTATCTGACAGAACGGTATCTTCCACCAACCGGAATCCCAGCTTTTCAGTATAAAAACGAATCGCTTCGTCATAATCTCTTACTACGATCGATATGCGGGCTATAAACTGATTCATAGTATAAATTTATCTCTATTAACCCGTTATTTTTGCAACACGTCAATACCTGTAACCATACTGCATGATTAGAATATCATTGATAACTGTCGTCTCCATTTGTTTTTTTAGTTTCAAATCATTCTCTCAAAATAAGGATACCATCGTTCTCTACAATGGACAGGAATTAATCGGAACAATACAGAGTGCAAACCTGGGTGCGATTACAATAGACGATATTGATTTGAAAATGCTGAGCGTTAAACTCTTTAAGATTAAAGTCCTGATTGTGCACGAACGTTTCAAGATAGAAACAGTCGACAAACATTTTTTTTATGGCACGATGGGTACTTCCGACAAAACCGGATGGGTGGATATCAATCTCTCAGACAGTTCAAAAATACCATTACATATTACCCAGATTTTTCAGCTCATCTCTTTGGAAGATAATTTCTTCAGGCGGTTAAACGGAAATGTTTCTGCGGGATTAAGTTTTACAAAATCCAGTAATATCGGCCAGCTGAATTTCAGTGCGAATGTTCAATATGCAACGAGATTAATAAATTACCAATTGACCCTCTCCTCAATTGGCTCTATTGATTCCGGAAAATATTCGCGGGACAATGAAAATGTTCAATTGTATGCGGCATATGATCTGAATACAAGCTGGTTTCTCGCCGTGGCAGCACAGTACCAGAGAAACCTTGAGTTGTCAATTTCACGGCGGTATCTGGGAATAACGGGTGTCGGTAATAAACTTTTTATAGAAAAAACCTGGCGGCTACTTTTAATATCAGGATTGAGTTACTCTCAGGAAAAGAGTTCCGAGGGCGTATCCAGCGGATTGTTGCTGGAAATACCTGTTGTGTTCCAGTTTAATTTTTACAAGTTCAGAAACCCTGATATTCAGATCAGCAGTAATCAAACCGTATATTTCGGCGTTACTCAGAGTGGAAGAATTCGTTATGATGCCAGTACTACTTTTTCCTGGCAGCTCATTCGATATTTCTATTTGAATATAAGCCCTTACGCAAATTCCGATAACCGGCCACCGGCAGGCAGCCTGAGCACCTTCGATTATGGGATCGTCGTTGGATTATCATACAAGTTTTGAAAGCTGAACGTGTAACGCTTAACGTAGAAAGCTTAAAGCTCAAAGCTAAATGCATAAAATAAAATGCGTTCAGCGTTCAAAAGTTGTTAACACAATGTGACTTAAATTTTATTCGCTAGTCATTTAAGCTTAGTAGTATTGTATTGTTCGTTGACATACTTGTTGCGGTTGGAGCCGGATTCATCTTCTGGCACCATTAATAGGGAACCGGGTGAAAATCCCGGGCTGTCGGGCAACTGTAAGTAACATAAAGTTTTTTCAATCTTATTCCATTGCCCCGCACTTGCGGGACGAGAAGGAAGAAAAAACGGTTACAAGCCAGGAGACCTGCCGTTAACTGTATTTATATGGAACCTTCCCGGATAAGGTGCCGCATAGAAGACCATCTGTTCTTAACGGAATTGTAACCCCTTCTTAGCTGCCCGTTTTATTAACTTTTAAAAATGTATTAGTATGCAGCAGGATGAACTATTGCTCAGAGAAAACAAAGATCGCTTTGTTATTCTTCCCATCAATTATCCAGGGATCTGGGAAATGTACAAAAAGCACGAAGCCAGTTTCTGGACCGCCGAGGAAATTGATTTAAGCGGAGATATGAAAGACTGGAATTCGTTAAATGACGGCGAACGTCATTTCATAAGCCACGTGCTCGCTTTTTTTGCGGCCAGTGATGGAATCGTGAATGAAAATCTGGCCGTGAATTTTATGAGTGAAACACAACTACCTGAAGCACGCTGTTTTTATGGCTTTCAGATTATGATGGAAAATATTCATGCTGAGACTTACGCGTTACTGATCGATAGTTATGTGAAAGATCTCCAGGAAAAAAATCGTTTGTTTCACGCTATTGAAACAGTTCCGGCTGTTAAGAAAAAAGCTGAGTGGGCATTGAGATGGATTCAAAATGGAACTTTTGCGGAGCGACTGGTTGCTTTTGCTGCTGTTGAAGGCATTTTCTTCAGCGGAAGTTTTTGTTCCATATTCTGGTTGAAGAAAAGAGGTCTTATGCCCGGTTTAACTTTTAGCAATGAGTTGATAAGTCGTGACGAAGGCCTTCATTGTGAATTCGCCTGTCTTTTATACGGAATGCTTTCCAATAAACTTTCTCATGAAGAAGTGAAAGCGATAATCGGAGAGGCAGTGGAAATAGAAAAAGAATTTATTTCAGACGCGCTTCCCGTTAAATTGATCGGCATGAATGCTGATCTCATGAAACAATATATCGAGTTTGTGGCCGACAGATGGATGAGTGAACTGGGTTATCCTAAGATATTCAACAATTCAAATCCATTTGATTTTATGGAGATGATTTCCCTGCAGGGTAAAACTAATTTCTTTGAAAAAAGAGTGGGTGATTACCAGAAATCAGGTGTTTCGTCCAATAAAACAGTTCAGAGTTTTTCATTGGAAGAAGATTTTTAACTAATAAATTTCGTGTCATGTTTGTTATAAAAAGAGATGGTAAAAAGGAATCCGTAAAGTTCGATAAGGTAACAGCCCGCATACAAAAACTTTCCTATGGGCTCAGTCCGATCGTGGATATTTACGAAGTGGCAAAAAAAGCCATTGAGGGTATATATGATAATGTACCAACCACCGAACTCGACAACCTCGCGGCAGAAACAGCTGCTTCACTTACTACCAAACATCCTGACTATGCAATTCTTGCTTCAAGGATTGCGGTAAGCAACCTGCATAAAAACACCGTCAAGAGTTTTTCCCAAACCATGCGTTGTCTTTATGATTATAAACACCCAATAACCGGGAAAAAATTGCAGCTGATTGCCGACGACGTAATGGAAATCATTACTGAAAATGCAGACCTGCTTGACAGTACTATTATTTATGACCGTGACTATGGTTTTGATTTTTTCGGCTTTAAGACTTTGGAGAAATCTTATCTGCTCAAAATAGATGGAAGAATAGTGGAACGTCCCCAGCATATGTATATGCGTGTGGCTGTTGGAATTCATAAAAAAGACATTGACAGCGTTATTAAGACTTACAATCTGATGAGTGAACGCTGGTTCACGCACGCCACACCCACTTTGTTCAATGCCGGCACGCCCAAACCCCAAATGTCTTCCTGTTTTCTACTTACGATGAAAGACGACAGTATCGATGGTATTTACGACACACTAAAACAGACAGCTAAAATTTCACAAAGCGCCGGAGGTATTGGACTTGCAATTCACAACATTCGCGCAACCGGCAGTTATATTGGTGGCACCAATGGTACCAGTAACGGTATCATCCCGATGTTGCGTGTCTTTAATGATACAGCCCGATATGTTGATCAGGGTGGCGGCAAACGAAAGGGTGCTTTTGCGATTTACCTGGAACCCTGGCACGCAGACGTTTTTGATTTTCTGGAGCTCAGAAAAAATCATGGCAAGGAAGAATTGAAAGCAAGAGATTTATTTTATGCTCTTTGGATTCCCGATCTTTTTATGAAGAGAGTGGAAGCCGGTGGTGACTGGAGTTTATTTTGTCCAAACGAAGCTCCGGGACTTCAGGATTGTTCGGGAGATGTTTTTGATGCTCTTTATACAAAATACGAGTCAGAAGGCAGGGAGCGAAAAAAAGTAAAAGCACAGGACCTCTGGTTTGCTATTTTAGACTCACAGATAGAAACGGGAACACCATATCTTTTATATAAAGATGCAGCAAACGGAAAAAGCAATCAGAAAAATCTGGGAACCATTAAGAGCAGTAATCTTTGTACAGAAATATTAGAATATACTTCTCCGGATGAAGTAGCCGTGTGTAACCTGGCCTCACTGGCGTTACCCAGGTTCGTGATAAATGGAAACTTTGATCACAAAAAATTATATGAAGTTACCGTAGAAGTCACTAAAAATCTGAACAGGGTAATAGATGGAAATTATTATCCGATTGAAGAAGCACGGAATTCCAATTTGAAACACCGGCCCATCGGAATCGGTGTACAGGGTCTTGCCGATGTCTTCATTATGATGCGTTTACCTTTCGACAGCGACCTGGCTAAAATGCTGAACAGGAATATTTTTGAAACGATTTATTTCGCGGCAATGACCACCAGCATGGAACTCGCAAAGGTCGAAGGCCCTTACGAAAGTTTCGAAGGATCACCTGCTTCAAAAGGCATTTTTCAATTTGATATGTGGGGCGTAAAACCCAGCGACCGTTGGGATTGGGAAGGATTAAAAACGGAAGTAAAAAAATATGGTATTCGAAATTCCCTTTTACTTGCACCGATGCCTACAGCTTCTACATCACAGATCTTCGGAAATAATGAATGTTTCGAACCTTATACCAGTAACATTTATTCCCGCAGGGTATTGAGTGGTGAATTCGTAATCGTAAATAAACATCTGTTAAAAGATCTCGTGCAATTGGGACTATGGAACAACGATATGAAAAACAAAATCATTCTCGCCAATGGTTCTGTTCAGGGAATAGAAGAAATCCCCGCAGAGATAAAAGAGATTTACAAAACCGTCTGGGAAATAAAACAAAAACATTTAATTGACATGGCGGCAGACAGGGGCGCGTTTATTTGTCAGTCGCAATCCCTGAATCTGTTCGTGGAAAGGCCGACTGCGGCGAAACTCACGTCAATGCATTTTTACGCCTGGAAAAAAGGACTGAAAACGGGCATGTACTATTTGCGCAGTCAGGCTGCTACGCAGGCGGTACAGTTTACCATAGAAAAACAGGAAAAGCAAATAGCCATTCCTGTTCATCCAAATTCTTCCGAAGCTATTGAGGATACATCTGAAGGAGCAACCTGTTCCATGGAGGAGGGTTGTATTAGTTGCGGATCATAGTGTTCAACGCGTAACGCTTAACGCTTAAAGCTTAAAGCTTAACGCGTAATATCAAAAACTTAAATCTGCAAACTTTAAACATTCTGCATTAGGCGTTACGCGTTAAGCGTTAAGCGTTGAGCGTTCAGCCTTAAGCTTACCATATACTTACCCTCAAACTATCGGGCTGATACATTTTATCGCCGGGTTTTACATTAAACGCATCGTAAAAAGCCGGAACATTTGCCATTGGTCCATTTACTCGTTCTTTAGCAGGTGCGTGCACATCCACTGTGAGCTGGTTTGCCAGCGTCTCTTTTCTTTGTGCATACAGCCAACCGTAAGCATATCCGAGAAAATAGCGCTGTGCAGGCGTCAGGCCCCCGATTTTTACTCCTTTCTTGAATTCATCGGTCTTAGAAAAAGCATCCCAGCCCAATAGAACACCGCCCAGATCAGCAATATTTTCACCTTGCGTCGCAGTTCCATTTACATGCAGTGTATCAACGGGATTGAATTTGTTGAATT
>DATHPV010000521.1:0-3997 GCA_035483495.1 Puia sp. | reverse complement strand
CACAGGCAGTCATTTATGTTTACTATAAAAACCACTAAGAAATTACATTCCTAAAGTTTCTTAATATACGCTCTGAAAATTTAAGACTCCGGAAACAAGTGCAGTGGTTGTACTGTTGTGAACAGTAATATTATTGAATGTCAGCGTTATGATATTGTTGGACAAAGTTTCGTGCAAGCTGTCGCTTGTCAACCCCGTTGAAGTATAAATCAGCCCTGTATTATCGTTTACAGACAACGTGCACTCTGTGCTGTCATTCAAAGTACTGGATACTTTATAAGTGTAACTGCGGACCACCTTTGAAAAAAAATCTATACTTATTGATTTTAGCTGATCACTGGTCATGCATACAAAATTCATATTGTTTGCTGCTGAAACGGTACTGCTGCTGTCCGTAACGCCATTTATAATCCAGTGACTAATAGGTACAGTGGTAGCCTGGTTGTTACTTTTTTTACAACTGAAAAGGCCGATCAGGGAGATTGCAAGTGTGATAAGGAAATAACGTGTTTTCATAAATATTCTGTTTAGATATCTAACCAGGTGCAAGTTACCAACTGTTTCATAATGCCAGGGAATCTCTCTTGCTTATTACTGATTCTGAATAATTGTTCCGGAAAGAGTGGTGATATCAGCAGTGCTTAAAATGGTGATATTGGAAAACGTTGCCTGCAACTTCCCGTTTACGATGGTTGCATTTAGCTTATCGCCGGTTTTACCTGTGGAGTTATAAGTCAGGCCTGAAGAGGTGCTAATGGATATGGTAACGTATGGATTAACATTTGAGCTATCTGCTACATTTTGTGCTACTATGAATGTCGAATTTTGCGTTGGTCGGGTATTAAATACCAGATAAATCATGTCTCCGGATGAATCTCTGCTACTCAAAATCGGGTAAGCGCTGAGAGAGTCGTAACCGGTAACAAGACCTTTGAAAGTAGTATCGTGGTACGTCCATTCGGATGTAGTAGGATTAGTATTGCTTTTGCTATTGTTTTTACTGCAGCCACTCATTAAAAATAAAGCAATAATAAGCAGCGAGGGGAAATACAACTTTTTCATTTTGGTAATATAGAAATTATTATTGATAGGTGAAAGTCCCAATACCACACATAATATCACCTTAAACAATTAATTTCGACAATAACTAACGACTGCTTCATGCTCAAACCGTACTCATTTATTTCTCATAGAATAAATGTTGGTTTTTTATTTACTGCCGTACTCCTGATTTCCTCATTAAACGGACTTTCTCAAAAAATCGAACTGAAAGGCAAGGTAATCGATTACGAAACCAAGACGCCCATGGCCGGTGTGTCTGTTTTCATTCCCTCCATTCATAAAGGCACGGCAACAGATAAAGAAGGCCTGTTCAGTTTCTCTCTGAAAGTAGATGCATATGATCTCGTTTTAAGCTATACCGGTTATAAAACACTCACTCAGCCTGTCTACATTCTGGATACAAATTATATCGTCGTAGAGTTGAGAAAAAAACCACCCGATGAACTTGCTGAAGTAATCGTAGAATCGCGGAAGAAGGATGCGAATGTATCGGATGCCAGAATGAGTACGATCAATATCAATCCTGCCCTTTTAAAAAAGACGCCGCTCGTTTTGGGTGAAGCTGATATCCTGAAGGCACTCACACTTCAGACGGGCATCACTACCATCGGCGAAGGTGCCGGTGGTTTCAGCGTAAGAGGAGGATTTGCCGATCAAAACCTGGTGTTGATAGATGGGGCTCCTCTTTTTAATACTTCTCATTTACTGGGATTTTATTCAACACTGAGCCCTGAAGCAATCCAGGATTTCACCGTTTATAAGGGAGCCATTCCTGCTTCTTATGGAGGAAGATTGTCTTCCCTCGTAGCCCTCAATATCCGACCAGGCAATGAGAACAGGGTGAACACCATGGTGAGCGTCAATCCCATCAGTCTTCATTTTTTTTCTGAAGGTCCCATCAAAAACAGCAAACTTACTTTTTCAGTCGGGGGACGAATTGCCGATCCTACATGGCTCATGAATCAGATATCAACGCTGAATGGCAACAGTGCTTATTATTATGATGTGGTAGGTAAACTGGTCTACCATTTCGACGCACATAATCAGGTGGGTGTTTCTTTTTATCGTAGTTATGATCATTATAAATTTCAGGGCGACACGAGTTATGCCTGGCAGACGAATATTGTCACGTTGAATGGCAGATCCGATTTCAGCAAAAAACTGAGTTTATATTATAATGTAAACAGCACATACTATGCATCAGATATTAACGGACTGCAACCCAACTATGAATTTCGATTGAGAAATACTATTCAGACTACAGAAGCAAAAGCCAGTCTGCATTACCAGGCCGCTGATAGAATTTATTTCGAAGGAGGTTATGATTTCATCCATTACGTGGTGAATCCCGGAGAATTATTACCCACTCAATCTCATTCTTCGATCAATCCCATGAATCTGCAGAATGAATTGGGTGATGAATCTGCTGCTTTCCTGCTAGGTCGTTTTGATATCACGAAGACCATCACACTGGAAGCCGGTATCAGGCATTCAGTATTTCTGAATAAAGGACCACAAACTATTTATCAATACGCTGACGGTGTTCCGGCTTCCAAAGAAACAATTACCGACAGTATCGTATACCCGAAAGGCGCAACGGTTCAACGCTATCAGGGTTGGGAACCACGCTTGTTGTTAAAGATCGGATTGAATGAATCCACGTCGATCAAAATGAGTTACAGCAGAACCAATCAATACCTGCAGCTGATTTCAAACACTGTCGCGATTACGCCGGTCGACTACTGGAAACTCGCAGATCCCCTGGTTAAACCCGCGTTGGCTGATCAGGTAGCAGCTGGTATCTTCAAAAATTTCCGCGACGATGCTATTGAAACTTCGGTAGAAGGATTTTATAAAACCATGCAGAACCTGGTCGATTATAAAAATGGTGCACAGCTTAATATGAATCCTTATCTGGATGCTGACCTGCTCTCAGCCAGTGGCAAATCCTATGGAGTGGAATTCAACGTCAGAAAACCGAAAGGGAAAACGACCTGGCAACTTGCTTACACCTGGTCAAGGTCTTTGATCCGCGACAATACCGACTTTGCAAGTGAACAGGTGAACGGTGGCGCCTATTATCCGTCTGAATACGACAGACCTTTCAACCTCGCCCTGACTGGTGGAACACAGATCGGGCAGGGATGGACGTTCGGTTGGACATTTGTATACATCACCGGCAGACCTGATACTTATCCGGATGGAACCTATGTGATCAACAATTCGATCGTTGCAAATTATTCAACGAGAAATGCAGACAGGCTGCCGGACTATAACCGACTCGATATTTCCTTTACACACGATTCCAGACGTACTGCTGATCAAAAGAAATATACCATCATCAATTTCTCACTATATAATGTGTATGGAAGAAAAAATCCATACTCTATTTATTTTCAGAATACTGATGGAGTGCTGAATGCTTATGAATTGTCGGTATTGGGAACCATCGTTCCATCTGTTACCCTAACATTTTATTTTTAGTGCGAATGAATAGATCTTTCATAAAATATATTTTCGGAATCACGGTCCTTCTTTTCTATGGATGCGTCAGAAATGTAACAGTACCTATCAGGAACGTACAACCGATTTTAGTGGTGGAAGGATGGATCACAACGGACCCTCCACCTTACAGTGTTAACCTGAGTTATTCCGGAAAATTTACAAGTGCCTATCAGACAAATCTCGACTCCCAGCAATTTATATATGACGCCAAAGTCACGATCAAAGATGATCTGGGAGATTCAACAACCTGCATCCAAACCGAGAAAGGTACTTACCTGAGTACAGATTCCAATTTTATAGGAACGGTGGGAAGAACTTACACACTTAAAATCTATTTATCGAACGGAATGATCTACCAGTCGAAACCTGAAAAAATAACGCCCGTTCCTTCGATCGACAGCGTACATGTCGTTTACGACAGCAGTTTTAT
>DATHPV010000520.1:0-2433 GCA_035483495.1 Puia sp. | reverse complement strand
AGACAATCTTTGTGTTTTCCCTGCTTCTACTTCGGAAAAACATATGCCATCTTGCCCGCCTTCAGCAGATTTACTGGTGTTGCACTCATCTATCCGGATGTGGAAGAAGAAGTCTTTGCAATTGTGAACCAGGAACTTATTTGTGTCTCGATATAATTTATTCTGGCAAATCGTTTTGCCATACACCATTAACCAAATATTCTATCCCGTCAGGTCAGTTCATTTTCCTTTTAAGTGTCGTTACCTGATCCTGTAAATTGCTTACGAGACTGGCCAGTTGATTTACATCCCAGCGTTGTTCGGTATTTGCTTTGCTAACCACCATTTCGGCTTTCCAGATTTCGAGAATATCTTCGGCATTTACCGTGTAAGGTTGGAAAACAGAATTGTCGCTGATCAAAGTGATTTTATTTTTCAACTTGTTATTCTTCATCACTCTCTTGTAAACGATTCCTTCATTACGGGAAACTACAATATAGGTGAGATTGCTTTTTACATTTTCAAGGTTATCAATTTTTTCAGCAACGATCACAGACCCGCTGGGAGTAGGCAACATAGAATCTCCGACGATTTCAAATGCCCTGTAATTACCGGGAGCAAGCATGGGAAGCGTGAATGTGTTCAATTCATCCAGAAATTCCGGATCGCCATAACCAGCAAGATAACCGGCAGCAGCTTTGACCGGAACCAACTGGATGGAATTTGGCAAGGCTGCCATCTTTTGCGCCCTTCGTTTGGCGAGATAATTACTTCCTTTAGCATCCTGCATTTTCTTGCGTAGCAGCTCGTCAAGTGAAAGTCGAAACATATCACTTACGACTTCTAATACCTCAAGCCTGGGTTCTGCGCGTTCTTCTTCGTACGCACCAAGAAGAGAACGTTTAATTTTTAGTTTATTGGCGAATTCTTCCTGTGTCCATCCTCGTAACTTCCGGAGATATTTTAAATTTTGTGCGGCAATTGACATCGCTAATGGTTTTAGCGAAAATACTAAATTATTTAACAAAGTGGACAAAATTGCATAAAACTTGATGAAATATTTCCCACACTCCCAAACAGCCGTACTTCCACACTTGTTTTAGTAACTTTGCAAACTGTCAATTTGACCCTGAATCAGTGATAGCATCAAATTTGAAGATAGAATCAATTCATACTCAACCCTAGTTTTATGATCGGTTTCATTTCGAAGCTTTTTGGAGGTAATAAGTCGGAAAAAGATATAAAAAGCATTATGCCACGGGTTGACCAGATCAATCAGTTTGTAATCGCTTTTTCGTCCCTTTCAAATGATGAACTAAGAGCAAAAACAGTCGAATTCAAACAAAGAATCAGCAGCCACCTTCAGGAGATAGATAATTCCATCGGAGAACTTGGCAAAAAAGCAGAAGAACTTCCTTTCAGTGATATATCTGGCAAAGACAACTTATATATTGAAATGGATGAATTGAAGAAGAAGCGGGACGATCAGATCGAGGAAGTTCTGGACGCTATTCTTCCCGAAGCCTTCGCTGTTGTGAAGGAAACTTCCCGCAGATTCAAAGAAAATTCACAAATTATTGCAACCGCCAATGACCGCGACAGGGAGTTGAGTGTTATAAAAGACTATGTAAAAATAGATGGGGAAAAGGCGGTATACAGCAACAGTTGGATAGCTGCCGGCGGAGCGATCACCTGGAACATGATACATTATGATGTTCAGCTCATCGGAGGTGCCGTTCTGCATAGCGGTAAAATCGCAGAAATGGCAACCGGAGAAGGAAAGACCCTGGTTTCAACACTGCCCGCATACCTGAATGCACTGGCTGGTGAAGGTGTTCACCTGGTTACCGTAAACGATTACCTGGCACGTCGTGACTCTGAATGGAACGGCCCAATCTTCGAATGGCTGGGCATTTCCGTGGATTGTATCGATAAACATGAACCGAACAGTGAAGCTCGTCGCAAAGCTTATATGGCCGATATCACTTACGGCACTAACAATGAATTCGGCTTCGATTACCTAAGGGATAACATGGTGCATACGCCCGATGAAATGGTACAAAGGAAACACCATTTTGCTATGGTGGATGAAGTAGACAGTGTTTTAATTGACGACGCCAGAACCCCTCTTATTATTTCAGGTCCTGTTGCGAAGGGCGACGATCAGCAGTTTCATCTTTTGAAAAGCCGTGTTGAAAGACTTGTGGAAGCACAAAAAAAAGTAGCGAATCAATATTTAAATGAAGCGCGGAAAAAATTTGCCGAAAATAATGACGATCCGAAAGACGGAGGCCTCGCCTTAATGCGCGCGCATCGCGGACTGCCAAAATCCGGGCCGCTTATAAAATTTCTGAGCGAGGCGGGCATTCGGGTAAAATTACAGAAATCAGAAAATTACTATTTGGCGGATCAGCAGAAGGAAATGCCAAAGGTCGATAGTGAACTCTATTTCAG
>DATHPV010000519.1:0-5312 GCA_035483495.1 Puia sp. | reverse complement strand
ACTTCACGGTATTTTGGATCCGGATGATCGGGGAAGAGTACCAGCATGGTATCTTCCTGAACGATTCCTGTGAGCCAATAAAGATCACTGTTTTGTTTAAAGGGATAGAGTGCATCTCCGTTTGATGGAATTTCATCATTGCTGACAAAAATTGCAATAGATTCAGGCTGCATTTCCTTTACGAAACGCTGCCGGTTTTGTTTAAATATCTGGGGATTTAATGGTAAATATTTCATCCTTAAAATTTGGCCGGGTGGGAAAAACCCGCTGTTTTTAGCCTAAAATCCGGCTGGAGGCAATAATTCAAAAAAAAATTAATGAAAACTTGTTATTTTAAAAATATTTTCGTCATCTTGGCACCCAATTGTTTACTATTTAACGACCTCTAACATTGTTTGCTATAAAAAGCTCCTTCAAAAAAGGAGCTTTTTTCATTTAGTAAACTTACTGATACCAACATTGTAATTCTTAATTTAAAACAAACCATACAACTGTGCGTCAATCCGGGTTATGATTTCACCCAGATGTTCTTCATTTTCGGGAAACTTATTCTTGTCAACATCCACCACCAGCAGACTGCCCTCCTTATAACCATCAATCCATTTGTTGTACAAGTCATTTAATCTTTTTAAATAGTCAAGCCGGATATTTTCTTCATACTCACGACCGCGTTTTTGAATCTGCCCTACCAGTGTTGGTACGGAGGCTTGCAGATAAATCAGCAGATCTGGAGGCTGAACCATTCTCTTGAGAGTCTGGAAAAACTGGAAATAATTATTATAATCCCTTTTACTCATCAAACCCATATCATGCAGGTTAGGCGCGAAAATATGTGCATCCTCATAAATTGTCCGGTCCTGGATAACCGTTTCAGTGCCACTATAAATTTCCAACAGCTGATTCAACCTGTTATTCAGAAAAAATATTTGCAGATTGAAACTCCAGCGAGGCATATCTTCATAAAAATCATTGAGATAAGGATTATGGTCAACGTCTTCGAATTGTGGAATCCATTTATAATGCTTGCTCAATAATTCAGTAAGGGTTGTTTTCCCTGCTCCGATGTTTCCAGCTACAGCAATATGCTTGGGTTTCTTGGTTTTTGCCATTCCTAAATGTAAAATCTTATGACCGAAATATAAAAAGAATCGAAACTGTTTCAGAGATATCTAAAACCTAATGCTTTGCGTACTTCCAAAAGGGTTGCAGAAGCACTTTTCCTTGCCTTGGCAGCTCCTTTTGCCAATATGGTATCAATCTTTTCCGGATCATTCCTCAGAGCAGTCGCCCCCTCTCTGATCGGTTTTATAAAACCGATCAAATCTCCTGCAAGTTGTTTTTTAAAATCACCATACCTGATCTGACAATGATTGAAATCATATTCAAATTTTGATACAATTTCAGGGCTGCTAACCAAACCGAGCAAAGTAAACAGACCGCGGATATATTCGGGCATTTCACTGTTAGGTGAAGTGGGACCCTGATCCGTTTTTGCCTTCATAATTTTTTTTGTGATTAACGCGTCATCATCATTCAGATAAATAGTATTCATCTGATGTTCACTCTTGCTCATCTTACCGGTTCCATCCAGACTTAAAATTTTAACAAGATCTTCGCTATAGCTGAATGCCTTTGGAATCGGGAATATTTCACCGTAGCGATGATTAAATCGTTCGGCGAAATTCCTCGTCATTTCTATATGCTGTTCCTGATCTTTACCCACTGGGACGTAGTGGGCACGATGTATGAGTATATCGGCAGCCTGTAAAACAGGATAAGTAAGCAACCCGGCATTTATATTCCCAGGTTGTTGTCTTACTTTGTCTTTGAAAGTAACTGTTTTCTCCAGTTCGCCTTTATAGGCGAGCATATTCAGATACAGATACAATTCCGGGATTTCCGGGATATCACTCTGAGCATATATTGTGCATTTTTCAGGATCCAGCCCCCCAGCAATTAATTCTGAAACCAGATTTCTTGTAATCGAGTTCAACTCGCTTGTATCCGCATGAGTTGTAAGACTATGCCAGTCGGCTATAAAAAAATAGCATTCATATTCATATTGCATTCGTGCCCAGTTCTTCAACGCCCCGAAATAATTTCCCAGGTGCAGGAATCCAGTAGGCCGAATGCCGCTTAAAACAATTTCTTTATTTTTCTCCATGGAGGAAGGCGAAGATAATGAACGGGCACTCAAAATCTCCCCGAATCCATTATTTTTGTCCTAATCCCTTTTCATGGACTTGAATGACGCGCTTGTAGATAATTTATGCAAACTGGCCTGCCTGGAGTACGACGAGGCTGGAAAACAGGAAATTAAAAAAGATTTGCAAAAAATGATCGGCTTTGTAGAAAAGCTGGACGAACTCGATCTCAAGGATGTTGAACCACTCTTGTTTATGGGAGAAGAAACCAATGTGCTCAGGGAAGATATTCCCGGAAAACCACTTGGCCGGTCGGAAGCTTTGAAAAATGCACCAATGGCTGATGAACAGTATTTTAAAGTACCACAAGTTGTTAAAAATCCTGCCATGGGTACAGGACTTAATGAAATTCGATCATGACATCAACTGCAATCATTCATCTGGACCGCATCGTTAAAAGTTATTTTATGGGCAAGCAAGCTGTTCCCGTATTAAAAGGAATCAGCCTCGACATTTTCAAAAACGAATACGTTGCCCTCATGGGTCCGTCCGGTTCCGGAAAGAGTACATTAATGAATATTCTTGGATGCCTCGATTCACCTACGGAAGGAAAATATATACTGAATGGTCACGACGTAAGTCAAATGCCAGACGACGACCTCGCTGAAGTGAGGAATAAAGAAATTGGTTTTGTTTTTCAACAATTCAATTTATTACCGAGATTGACAGCTGCTGAGAACGTAGCCTTGCCCTTAGTTTACGCCGGAGTTACCAAGAGAACAAGAACCGAGATGGCTATGGAAGTTTTGGAGAAGGTAAGTCTTACGGATAGAAGTCATCACAAACCCAATGAACTCTCCGGGGGCCAGTGTCAGCGGGTGGCTATTGCCCGTGCACTTGTTAACAATCCCTCACTCATACTTGCAGATGAACCCACAGGAAACCTGGATACAAAAACATCCATCGAAATAATGGAAATTTTCAACAAGATTCAGGCGGCTGGTAATACCGTGGTACTGGTAACCCATGAAGAAGATATTTCCAATTACGCCCATCGGGTAGTCAGACTGCGGGATGGCGTTATTGAAACAGATAAACGCAAAGAAAGCCAGTATGCTGGCGTACCAGCTTAAATTAATTATAGATTATAGGTTATGGATTATGGGTTAATTCATAACCCATAATCCATAGCTCATAACCAGTGAAATGGCTCAAAAGATTTACACCAAAACCGGAGATGCCGGTAAAACCGGACTGATTGGCGGATCGAGGGTTCCCAAAAATCATTTACGTATACGATCTTACGGCACGGTGGACGAACTGAATGCTTATATTGGTTTGATCGGTGATCAGATAGCGGATACCCATGCTCGTGAGATATTACGCGAGATTCAAGACAGGCTCTTTACGATTGGATCCACACTCGCCTGTGATCCCGACAAAGAAATCAAAATGAAAGTTCCGGATCTCCACGAATCTGATGTTTTTCTACTGGAAAATGAAATCGATACCATGAATAAAATACTGCCGGAAATGAAGTCTTTCATTCTGCCTGGCGGACATGTAACGGTTTCTACCACACATATCTGCCGGACGGTTTGTCGCCGTGCTGAAAGACTGATCGTTGAACTGAGCACGACTGAACCCGACTTCCCCTCCCTTATATTAAAATACATGAACAGGCTCAGCGATTATCTTTTTGTACTGGCCAGATACATTGGGTACATTAATGGAGTAGAAGAAATAAAGTGGAGACCAAGACACCATCACTAGTGTGAAAGTGTGAAAGTGTGGTAGTGTGGTAGTGTGGTAGGTAGAAAGGATCACTACCACACTACCACACTCTCAGGAAAGTATTTTCCCATCTTTCATGTGCAATACCCTGTCGGACATCTCAGCAAGTGCTTCGTTATGAGTAACTATCAGAAAAGTCTGGTTGAATTTTTTTCTGAGCTCAAAAAATAGTTGATGTAATTCTCTAGCGTTGGCGGAATCCAAATTACCTGTTGGCTCATCTGCGAAAATGATGTCTGGTCCATTTATCAAAGCGCGACATACCGCTACCCTTTGCTGTTCTCCGCCTGACATGGCTGATGGTTTATTCTCCATTCTGTGGCCTACGCCCAGGATTTCAAGTAATTCCCTCGCCCTGGCCTCAATCGCCGATTTATTACCGCCGCTGATCCAACCAGGAATACAAACATTCTCCAGGGCAGAAAATTCCGGTAATAAGTGATGAAACTGGAAAACAAAGCCAATATGCCGGTTTCGGAGCGCCGCCAGGGATTTACCCTTTAAACTGTGTAATTCCTGATTTTTAAGGCGGATTTCCCCTTCTGCCGGTTCATCCAAAGTTCCCAAAATATGCAATAAAGTGCTTTTACCAGATCCTGAGGGGCCTACCATGCTCACGATCTCACCGGCATGGATATCCAGATTTACCCCCTGTAAAACATGCAGGGAACCATAATATTTGTGAATATTCCGGGCTGAAAGAATCGGATAACTGCTTTCTGAAGGGATCATTCACAAATATAACGGCTTGTTCCAAGCCGTTAAGCGGAATGGTCCTTATAAATGGTATTTGGTCGTTTCATTATAAAAATTACTTTTGCGAAAAATTAAAGGCAGGGTTTAGCCCCTTTTGATCCGGGATTTACCATTCAATCTGACCTTATTAAATACACCAGAAACTAAATAAAGGATACCGATGTTTTGGACACTTGAATTAGCCAGTTACCTTGAAGACGCTCCCTGGCCTGCTACCAAAGATGAATTAATTGATTATGCTATCCGTTCAGGAGCACCCATTGAAGTGGTAGAAAATCTGCAGGAACTGGAAGATGAAGGAGAGATATATGAGGGTATTGACGATATCTGGCCTGACTATCCTTCGCAGGAAGATTTCTTTTTTAATGAAGACGAATATTAAAACGCTTAACGCAGAACGCCTAACGCAGAACGCTTAACGCAAAAAGTTACATGTTCTCAACAAAAAAAGTCCTCTCGAATATCAAGAGGACTTTTTTTATTTTATTAACCTGCAAATCTGAAAATACCACGCAATACGTTACGCGATAAGCGTTAAGCGTTAAGCGTTAAACGTTCAGCTTCAAATGATTTTTTTCCATTTCATTCACCACCGCTTCTGTGACTCCTGTAAATGAA
>DATHPV010000518.1:0-9121 GCA_035483495.1 Puia sp. | reverse complement strand
ACCCAGGGCCTGATCCCCGGACTGCTTGGCCACCTCCCGGTTAATACTGCCGGGGATAAAGATGCCAGTCAGACCATCCATATCATACGCCTCCATTGAAACGGGAAGCAGAGTATTGCCTGAACGAAGGGTAGTAAACTGAATCTTCAGCCTTTCACCTGTGAGAGTTGTTATGCCATAGATATTTTGGTTTTTTAAAATGAGATGACCGTTGATGTTGATATCATTCAGTATCCTCAGTTTGACAGTAGATCCCGAAACAAGCACCTGCGTTTCAGGAACGATCGCTTCAATACCATTGTCCATTGCGTTTTCAATCATTTGGTCACTGACCAGGTCATAAAAGCGATTTGTTTTTGAAGAAGTCATAGCTTCTGTTTCTTCGGAAGATTTGAATGTTTCAGCATCTCCGGAAATCTTAGAAACGTTAACTCGATAGGCAGTTTCATTTTTAGACTTAGTAAGTTTGGAAATACTATCCTGCATGATTTCCGGATGCTGGATCGCCATCACTTTATCCAGCATGCTGTTTAACTGGTCTATTTCAGCATTATGGGTTTTTGTGTTTCCTATTTTTGAGATCGGTGATTCATTCGCCGTTGGCGAATAAACAGGATCCGGATTCCGTGTATGAATAACAGGATCTGTGTTCTCGTTACTGGCGTGGAGAATGGATTTGAGCTGCGCCAGTTTATCCATAATCTTCGATTCATTTTGTTGCATTTCAGTATGACGCGAAGGAATTCCATCCGTGGAATCGTGCGGCTCCATTAAATAATACGGATCATTTTTTATTTTCTCTTTCAGTACCGCTGAATCCTTGCTGGCTTCCTCGTAGACCGAGAGTTTCGATTTCTCTGCTCCCTTCTTAAAATGGGCATCTGGTAAACGGGTGTTAAGACCAGTTGGTGGCTGGATGGAAAGACCTGTGGAAGTGTCTTTCCCGCCACCCAATATGATAAAAAGAATAACAAGGAAAGGCAGTATGATAAGCGGCAGCACAAGCATAAAAGTCCGGTGCTTTAAAAATCTGGGAGAATAGTGAATGGGTTCCATCATTATTTTGTTTGATATTGATAAAGTTTTTCCAGGTTCTGTATGTTTTCAAGTAGGAAGGGCCTGGCTAGCAAGATTGCTTTGAGTTTTATTGTATCATGACTTAGAAGACTATCAATCCAGAGTCTGATTTTTTCCACTTTATGAATAACGGAATCCGCGATGGGCGAGATGGGCGGTTCATGAACACCGGATCTCAGATGAGTTATAACGAGCGACCGGGAATTAAAAGAATGGCTGCCCAAAGAACTGGCAAGCTGATAGAAGCTCAGGCCTCCGAAAAATATGCAGAAAATAATCAATCCTGTTTTTTTTCTCCCGAAAGAATATCTCTCTATTTTTTTTCCTAACCAGGCAGACGCTTTCATTTTTTTCTTTTCAATAGTTTCGGCGAATCTGCTGACTGGCTTATTTCTAAAGCCCTGCTCTTCGAGATTTCCTTTTTTCTTTTTTATAAAAATTGACATGTCAAATGATTTTAGCGATTCTCTGTTTTTAAATCTTTATTCTCAAGGATCGTCCATCTTTCAATCAGGAAGCCGTGAGAATTATTGTCCGATCTCGATACATTTCTAAGATAACCTTCCGTAATCAGGCTCCGTGTCACGATGGATGTTGTACGAATCATTTTTTCTCTTCCTATCAAATGGAAATAATAGGGATAGTCCGTAGTATTCAGATTAATGGTATCGATCTCAAGTTGCTGGCTGATATTACCTGAAATAATACTCCGGTAATAACCGTTCTCTTTCAGGTTATCATATTGTTTTTTGGCCGAAGCGTCAGCCAGATAAAGTGATTTGCTGATATTGCTGTTGATGACTTTTTCATCCGGATCGAGCGTGAAAAAATAATGATGAAACATGCCGATGTGATCGCGAGCTTCAACAGGTATATTATCCTTTCGATCACTTGCAAAAGCTTCCAGGATTTTTCCGTTAGCCAGGATATAAATATGTTGCTCGGATTCCCGCACCTGTTTCACACTATTCAGAAATACTAGACAGGTAACACCTGCGCATGCGATCATGAAAACAATACTGAACAGACGAATATGCTGAAAGGCAGTATCTATATTTTTCGCTTTGGTAAACATTGAGGTTTTTTAAAATTGTTTTTGACAACCGTGTTTGATGCAGGGATATTTCTTGTTCATGTGTCACCTGTAATTTTCTTTGTCTTGTAATCGGAGGCAGCTGGAGATTGTGATGCACCGGCACCCGACTGATTCGCATCCTGATTCTTGGAAATGCCAAAGGAAGAAATAGCGGCTCCTGCGCCACGTATCACCATTCCAGAATAAGCTGAAACGGCGGTAGCAGCTATTGCCGAAGTCCTGTTAAAAAGCGCGTGACCGCCTGCATTTACAATATATCCTGCAATGGACGGCACCGTGAAATAACCGATGATGGCAATCAGCAGAAAAATTAGATAGGCAGAATTTGTTTCCCCGAAAAAAGGATCGGTATTTCCGCCAGACGTTTCTAACACCATCATGTTGAGTTGAATCTTCGCCGTGATAGCACCGAAAATATTCGCCACCGGCAGCCACATAAATACATTGATATACCGGGCAAGCCAGTGCCTGAGTGTATGTTGAAAGCCGTCAAAAACGCTAAGACCAAAAGCGAACGGGCCCAGGATGGCCAGCACGATCAATTTGAAAGTCCTGATCGTATCTATGCAAAGTGCGGCACATTTGTAAAAGAATTCCAGCAACTCAGCGATCCATGTCTTGATCAGATTCTTGAAACTGAATGTCGACAAGGCGTTTGAAATCGGATTTCCGGAATCCGGCGTTGGGCCAGCCGGACCATCCGGATGTGTGTACTGGTACCAGTGACTTGGATCATTCTGCGGATCCAGTGCGGGATTTTCGGGCTGCGTGATCTCCTGCTCTTTTCCATCCAGCATATCATTGAGCGCCTGGTTGGTATTCATAACCATTGCATCTGTTGCCGCAACGGTGGGTTGCAAAATCCCGTTGATCAGATTGAGTACCATGGGGAAAATGGCGATACAAAACCCGATGACAAAGGGACGAAGAAGCGGGTAGAAATCGATCGGCTCGGCCCGGGATAAATGTCCCCAAACTCTGGCAGCGATATACCATAAGGCAGCGAATCCCGCGAGTGCACGCCCGACACCTATCAACTGACTACATAGTGGAATCATCTGATCATACAGGTTTTCTAAAACAAGTTGCAGACCGTGAAAACCTTCATACTGATCCTGCGCCCATGTAAAGGATGGTAGTAAAAAACTCACACTCACACATACAACTCCCCTGATTATTTTTTTCATACTTCACTTTTTCACTCTTCACTTTTCACACTTAGCCAACCGCCCTATTCCAGTCCGTTTAAAGCTTTTATAGACCCAATATCCTGTTCCTCTTTTGCTCGTTGGACAGCCAGAGTGCTTGTTTTACTATTGAACTGCCGTAGAAATGATAACTCGTCATGAGTATCGACATAAATTCTGTCTATTGCTCTAAGTCTTTCCGCATCATCCATCCGGAGTTTGCTTGCGGTAATTACATTGAGCAGATCTTCGAGGTTCTTTTCACTTTTTGTAACCAGATTATTATATACTGTCGACAGGTACACCAAATCATCCGGAGTAAAATGTTTGTCCTGCCTGAAAATATCATAGGCGGATTTATATTCTGATACGATCTTTCCCTGGTCACTAATGATATCAATAATCCGTTCGTATTTCCTGACTGTAGGACTTACGGCAAGCAGTCCATCCAGAAATGCTTTGTGCAGGTTGAAATTACCTTCGGAGATATCCTTGATGGCAGAATACCCGGTTTCCAATACTTCATAGTCTTTATAAAGATTGGTCAACACAGTTTTTAACTGGACCAATTTTTCTATATCCAGGATCAATCTTTCCAGTTCATACGCCTGCGCGTTACCACTTGATGGCAATAGACTAATACTGGTTATGAGTAAAAGCAATAACGTAATTTTTTTCATCTTGCCCTATTTCTATTCAAGTGATTTTAATATCCCGAGATCCCGATCTTCATTTGTTCTTCTTTTATCAGTTTATCCGCACCGGAAGTAAACTGTCTGCTGAAAGTGTATTTGTCATTCATGTCAACAGCTATAACATCGATGCGTTTGATTCGTTCGTCATCGGTCATCTCCAGGCTACCATTCGTTATGACCACAATTAAATCGTTCATGGTCTTTGAACATTCTTCTGCCATATTTGAGTAGACAGATTCCACATACGACAATTCTGAAGGAGTTATCTCCCTATTCATCTTAAGTCGTTGTAACAAACTTCTGAAGTCCAATAGGATAGAAACCTGCTCTGCGATAATCACCGCGATCCGGGAATATTTTGCGACGGCAGGATTGACAGACTGAAGTGAACTAAAAAAAATGTTATGAAGATTGAATTCTCCATGTTTTATTTCATTAATCGCTGTAAGACCGTCTCTCGCGATTTCAATGGCGTTCTCAAGTTCTTTGACGTGCACTGCCAGCAGTGCAATCTGCTTCAGCATAGCCTGGATGTCAGACTGGGCTTTCGTAGTTCCACAAAAAGTAAAACTGATAAGGAAAATAAAAAAAAGCTTCGCCATTATTGGTTAAATTTGATTACCCGTTTTGAAGCCACCCTGTGGCCTATCCTTCTTTCAGCCAGAAGTATATGAAACAGGATTCTTCACTGAATCCCATAGAGCTGTTTAATTGACTCGATATCTTCCTGCGATTGACTTCTTTTCAGACTGAGCTGAATATTCTGATTATTAAAACGTCTCAGGTCGTCATAATTTTTTTGCATGCTGTTCGAAGCGTTTTCTATAATATTCATCCGCTCGGCATCAGTCATAGAAGTTTCCAGTGAACTGACCACCATCAAAGCCTGATCGAGATTTTTAAGACTTTGATCCACAATCCCGGAATAAATGTTGAACATGAAATCAAGCTCAGAGCCCGTGAAATGCTTATCCTGTTTAAATAGATTATATGCGGATTCGTATTCCGAAACAATGCGCCCCTGCATTTGTACAAGTCCTTTCAGTCTGTCATAACCTGAAATAAGCTCCTTTACTGTAGCCAGCTCATTATAATACTCCTGGTACAAATCCTTTTGTTTTTGTACCCAACTCGTGATATCATCCAGATCGAGCTCGGACATAACATTGGTAATTTCCTTTTCTGCGTTTTGAAGTACAATGGTTTCATTTTGCACTTGCTGGATTACCAGGTCGGCAGCATTGATCACCGCTTTGATGATTTCCTGCCATGGCGTCTGGGCCATTGTCATCTGGGAAGTACCAACGATCAGGAAAAAAATCAGGAGTATTTTTTTCATATTATTTCTGATTTTTAATATCCAAAGCCAGAGCTTTTATTCCCTTTTCGATTGATCCAAAACGCGCGGAATATTCCTGCACTTTTATTTTTTCTGTTTCTTCCGTAGTATATGCTAGGTATTCTTCAAGCGATACCTCAGTACGGTACACGCGCGATAAAGTGCCACCCAGGCTAATGAACACTTCCTTATATTTTTTAGTCGGGTCGTTAGCTTTGTTAATGGACAGCACCAGCGTTTTTTCCTTCTCTGTTAGTCCAAGTAATTCCTGGATCTGGCTGAACTTGTTCTGGTATTTGGACTGATCCAGCAGGATTTTACAATCACTGTTATTGATGATCGCTTGTTTGACAACGGGAGACGAAATAATATCTTCCACTTCTTGGGTAACCACGATCGCTTCCCCGAAAAACTTTCGTACGGTTTTAAAAAGATATTTGATGTATTCAGCCATTCCTTCCTTGGCAATCGCTTTCCAGGCCTCTTCAATCAGGATCATCTTGCGGATTCCTTTTAGTTTACGCATCTTGGAAATAAATACTTCCATGATGATGAGCGTAACCACCGGGAACAGGATCGGATGATCTTTTATATTATCCAGTTCGAAGACAATGAAGCGCTGCTGCAGCAAGTCTAAATTTTCAGAAGCATTGAGCAGATAGTCAAATTCCCCTCCCTTGTAATATGGACGGAGTACATAGAGAAAATTGGACACGTCAAAATCCTTATCCTTTACCTTATCACTGGCAAGCACATGTACAAAATCATCTTTTAGGAATTCATAAAAACTGTTAAAGCATCGTAAGTTGTTATTTCTTTCGTAGTAACCGGTGAGTGCATTTGATAAAGCGACATACTCAGAACGGTTAAAATTTTCATTGTCCTTTTTCCACAAGGCCAGTAGCAAGGTCTTGATACTTTCTTTTTTTTCTGTATCGAGTACCTCGCCAATACCAATATAAAATGGATTAAATCGGATCGGTTTTTTTTCGGAATAGGTGAAATAGTATCCATGCACCATATCACAAAGGCCCTTATAGCTGTGCCCGACATCAACAAGTACCACATGCGTTCCCTGTTCATAATAACTTCTTACCATGTGGTTCGTAAAAAACGACTTGCCACTGCCGGACGGCCCTAGGATAAATTTGTTCCGATTTGTAATGATTCCTTTCTTTACTGGTTCATCCGAGATATCTACATGAATCGGTTTGCCGGACAAGCGATCTCCAAGTCGGATGCCCAGAGGGCTCAAGGATGATCGATACGACGATTCAAGATTAAAAAAACAACTTGCCTGTTCTGCAAATGTGTCCAAGGTGTCGTTCATCGGGAAATCAGCTTCATTACCCGGGATGCCCGCCCAGTGGATTTGCGGTGATCCCGCCACCTCTTGCTTTGGCACTGCATCCAACTGGGACAGGGCAGATGATACGAGGTTTTTGATATCCTTAACCTTCATCCAGTCATCCGTCCACGACAGGATATTAAAATGAGCCTTCACTGGTAATCGCTGATCACCGATCAATTCATTCAAAAAATCGTTAGTTGCTTCTTTGGCGATAGCATTCTCCCTGGAATAGGCGGAAAGGGACTGGAGCCGGAGTCTTTTACTTTCCATCTGTTTGATTGTCTTCTGGGAGTCATCCACGAAAATGTACTGGTTATAAATATGATTACAAGGAAGGAGTTGTCCGAGCGTTGATGCGAACCCGACAGAAAATTTTGTCTTGTCCGTTGAATACCGATCATAGTTTATCCTTGATCCACATAAGCCAGGAAGATCATCAGGACTAGACATGGTAAAAAGCTGGCAATATGAATCTCCGACCTGAATGCCATGCTCAAAGGAAATATCCTTTACTAAAAGACGATCATCTTCCAGCAAGAAGCAATATTTCTCAATCAAACCAGACTTTACTCCATTACTGATGAGATCAGCATTCTTTAATCGTCTAAGGCTGACGAAACCGCTGTCTTCCAGTATTCGCTGGAACTGACCTATAATGTCCTGAAATTCCTCAAGCATCACTGCATTAATACTTAATTCAGGAACAATTGATTTTCTCAAAAGGCCGGAACTAAGTGAGGTAGCTGTTTTCCCGTTTTTTGCTCTTTTCGTGATATACAAATAAGAAAGATGAGATAGAAAAGGTCGCTCGTTGAAAAACCGTTCTGAACTCTGAGAAAGAAAACTTATATCCTCTCTTGTAAAGTCAGATGAAAATTTAGAATCAATAAACCAGTCCTGTTTGTGAAAGATGGATTGTTTTGGTAGCACCTTGATCGCCTTTACCCAACTCTGGTGAAAGGACTCATAGTCCTCGTTGGACAATGTGAAGATTTCTGGCAAGGTGATTTCAAAACCGATAGTGACATCACCTTGTTTTGAAAGTATCGAATCGTGCTCGACATCTAGTATAGGCAATATATCCGTTAAATTTCTTTCCATCACGCTTCTATTCAAAACGGTTAACAATAAATCCTAATACGCTTTGACATATCTCGCCAGCATACCGCTAAACCCAAGTTTGATATAAAACTTCTTTGCTTCAATGCGATTGATATCCGCAGATACCTCCATACGTTCACAATCCAGTTTGGAAATCCGTTCTTCCACTCCCGTGAATAGCAATTGTTCGATTCCTTTTCCCCGGCAGCTCTTGGACACGTATATTTCCTGGATCTCAAACAACTTTCCTTCAAGTCGCAAGGGATTTTGTCCATGGCTGCTGATAAAACCCACTGCTTCATCTTTCTCACCCACAGCCACGAGGTAAAGGATTTCCGGTTTTTCAATGTTTTCCTTAAATTTTTCTTTGAACGATTCAAAATCAAAAGTTCTTTCTTCCAAATGGCTTATGAAATTGAATACGAGATCTGCATCTGTAATAATCGCCTTTCTTATTTTAAAATTCTGATTCATGGCGTGTTTACTTATAGGTAATAAATAATTTTCTACTGTAGCATTTGACAACGTGCGGAATACTTCTAGCCGCCATTTTTTTCTTCATCCCGTGTTCGCCATAGGTATTGCTCAGTTTGTATATCCAGACAAAGACTACGACACCAGCAACGGCGATGACTCCAACACTTATATATGAATTCAAACCAATCATGTAAAGGAAAGCGAACAGGAGTAATAGCCCGGCGATCCCTCCGGCCAGCCACCAGATATATTGTGCCTTGAGCCCTTTGAATTCAATGGACTTATTAATTCCCTTGTTGATCTTGTAAACGTTGTTGCTCATACAGTCATATTCGCTCTAAACACCGAAGAATGATTTGAGAACCGTAGCCACGATGACCAGGAAAATGCAACTACCAAACCAGCTGGCCGCGACCTTACTGGTATCATGATCTCCATGAGACCATTTCTGGTAAACCTTGATGGCACCAACCAGCCCGAGAACAGCGCCGATAGCATACATGAGTGTAACACCTACAGCAAAATAAGTTACCAGATTTGTAGTGGCAGCTGTTATACCCGCACTTCCGTCCTGGCAAAATCCTTCAGTAGCCGATAACATAAAAAGGATAGTCCCAATGCATCCGACTATTACTGAAAGTTTAGCCGAATCTTTTCTTTTGAACAATTTTTTAAAAGCATACCCTGCACGCATTTTCATAATCACTGTCTTTTATGATGAATAAATAAAGAGCTAAAAATCTCCATCCGCCCCGTCTTTTCGCACTTGGTTCTCCTGCACGCGAAGGCAGGATGGAG
>DATHPV010000517.1:0-3731 GCA_035483495.1 Puia sp. | reverse complement strand
GTTGAAGGATGGTTGAGTTTGGATGCAAACGAAGCCAGGTTGCAAGAGAGGCCTGATGAGAAGGAATTTCATTCAGGTGTGATCCCTTTAAAGGCCCTGCGATTGCGACACCTGTTGCCTGCTGCCACCAGCTTTGGGTAGTAGCATCTTCAAACATCGCGTTGAAATGATCCATACCCACGAGACGGAATGTTTCGGGTTTTCCATTCACGAACGGGCTGTAAACACGCCCCGTTCTGCAAACCGTACAATAGGTAACCATCACAGGCGTATTACCAACGGTGTCTTTCACCTGGTGATGATAACCGATGATCTGTATCGGATAAGCGCGGGCCTGTCCGTTGATTTCAATTCCGATAATCAGTTTATCTGAATCCATTTTATTCTCCTTTACGGCGGAGAAATTTTTAATGGATGGCTGATAAAACATCTTGTCTGCCTCAAATCTGAAATTGAAAAAAAAGAAAATCACCAGATAGAGCACGACGATCAATGAAAGAAGAATCTTCAGAAATATCTTTCCCCGTGAGGTAAATATTCTATATAAGGGGCCAGCCACTAAAATGATTCCGATGATGCGGAGGAGCCATTTATATTTTTCAATAAAATAGGCCCAGCCGATTGTATCCGAATGCTGACTTCCCGGGAAAGGCATGATAAAATAAACGCGCAATATTTCTGTAGCCAGTAACAGAACAATGCCGATTATTAAAAATAATCGAGACATAAACAATCTTTAAATAATTGGAAAAAATGAGCCTTGAGTAAATCAGGCTTTGAATTCAGGTGGTTTGCCAGGTGCAGCAATAAGTGGGTCTTTGATACTGATAATATTGAATACAGCATGATTGCGCGTTGAACTTCCACACTTCCATACTTCCACACTTTCATACTCATAAATGTAATCACCGGAATTCAGATTCTTTTGTATTCCTGAACGGCCGGGGTTCTTACTGTTAGCGGGAAGACCATTCGCCAGGTTCTCGTAATCTGATTTCGCCTTCTTCAGAACATTTTTATGATCATCTGCAATACAAAGTAAAATCAGGTTACCATCGGAAACCATACGCTTTACATACTTGAAGATTTTTCCGTTGATATTGATTTCTCCGTTTACACGTTCAAAAGTGTTTTGCTCAATCTGATAAGGATTAAACAGGGGAACTTTCACAGTAACCAATTCATTTTCTTCGTAAAGTTCTCTGTCAAGTCTGGCTTCCAGGGAGGCATCTGCCTGTTTCTCGGCATAATAGAAAAGGGCCCGGTACCCGATCATATTGAAAAGGAGTATGAGGAGAAGTATTATGGAAGCTGACTTTCTCATGCAACAGTTAGTGTGGTAAATATAGGAATTTTTGGTAACTATGCAGGGAGTGTGCCGGCGATTGAGAATTTATTAAATTTATTTACATGGTAATAAGTCCTGCTGCGGGCAAACCCGCCGATCCTGCTATTCTTGCAAACATCCCGCGACTGATAACTGCTTACTATTCTTTACAACCCGACGTTTCAAACCCCTCGCAGAAAGTGGCATTTGGAACTTCCGGTCACCGGGGTTCTTCTTTATCCAGTTCATTTAATGAATGGCATATTCTTGCCATCACCCAGGCGATTTGCACGTATAGAAAACAAAACGGAATCGAGGGGCCGCTTTTTCTGGGTATTGACACGCATGCACTTTCTGAGCCGGCATCAGTTACGGCGCTGGAAGTACTTGCCGGAAATGAAGTGGAAGTAATGGTTTCCGAAAACAATGAATACACACCCACGCCTGCTGTGTCGCAGGCAATTCTTACATATAATAAAGGGCGGGAAAAAGGATTGGCAGACGGAATAGTTATAACGCCATCACATAATCCGCCTGAAGATGGTGGTTTCAAATATAATCCGACCAACGGCGGACCTGCGGGCACGGAGATCACATCCTGGGTAGAAAAAAAAGCAAATGAAATTCTGGAGAACAAATTAAAAGGCGTTTTAAGAATGCGCTACGAAAAAGCGCTTCGCGTTTCCTCTACCCATCGTTTTGATTATCTGAATCATTATATAGATGATTTGAAGAATGTGATCAACATGGATCTCATCAGAGATTCAAAAATAAGTATTGGTGCCGACCCACTTGGCGGGGCGGGAGTTCATTACTGGGGTCCGATAGCAGAACACTACAAGCTGAATTTAAAAGTTGTAAATGACGCGGTGGATCCTACGTTTCGTTTTATGACGGTGGACTGGGATGGCAAAATCAGAATGGATCCGTCGTCTCCTTATGCCATGCAGAAGCTGATCGGTATGAAAGATCAGTTTGATATTTCTGTTGCCTGCGATACAGATCATGACAGACATGGAATTGTAACAAAAAGTGTTGGCCTCGTACCTCCCAATCATTATCTGGCGACCTGTATCTTTTATTTATTACAACACCGTCCATTATGGAAAAATGATATAGCCATTGGTAAAACGCTTGTGAGCAGTCGCATGATCGACCGGGTGACTAAAAAATTGAATCATCCTCTGTATGAAGTTCCGGTGGGATTCAAATGGTTTGTAGACGGACTGATGAATGGATCACTTGGATTTGTAGGGGAAGAAAGTGCGGGAGCGAGTTTTTGCCGATTAAATGGTGAAGTGTGGACGACGGATAAGGACGGATTTATTCCGGCACTGCTCGCTGCTGAAATGACGGCGACTCTGAAAAAAGATCCCGGAGAAATTTATAAAGAACTGGCGGATGAACTGGGTCATTCAACTTATGATCGGGTAGAAGCAAAGGCAAATGCAGAACAGAAAGCCAAACTCGCGAAATTAAGTCCTGATCAGATCACCCAGAAAACGATGGCGGGTGAAAAGATTACAGGCATACTTACAAAAGCTCCCGGCAATGGGGCGTCCATCGGAGGTCTGAAACTCGAAACAGAAAATGGATGGATTGCCGCAAGGCCTTCAGGAACAGAAGACATCTATAAAATATATGCGGAAAGTTTTCTTGGTCGCGATCATCTCAATCTGATGTTGAAAGAAGCGCAGTCTATTGTTGATGATGCTCTTAAGTAGTCATTGGTTATGAGTTATGGGTTATGAATTATGAGTTGCGACGATAGCCCATAATCCATAACTACTTGTGAATAACCCATAATCCATAACTACTTGTGAATAACCCATAATTCATAACCCATAACTCATAACCAATAACATGAAATACCTAAAGATTTTATATATACAGGTTCTCATTGGCATCGGCCTGGGGATTTTGTGTGGCTGGCTTTTCCCGGCATTTGCGCCCACTGCAAAACTGATCAGCGAAACATTTATCAATATGATTCGCATGATCATAGCACCGGTAATCTTCTGCAGCATCGTAACAGGAATTGCAGGTGCGGGCAGCATAAAAAAAGTTGGCAGGGTAGGTGTTAAAGCGTTGATATATTTCGAAGTAGTTTCTTCTTTTGCGCTGGTTATTGGATTGATCGTGGCGAATCTTGTCAAACCGGGCGCAGGAATCCCGCATTCGGGAGGGGGAAGCAGTCAGGTTACAGATATCGCGAAACAGGCAGCCTCTTTTAGTTGGGGAGAATTCTTTTCTCATATAGTTCCTTCCAATATAGTAGACGCATTTGCAAAAGGTGATATTCTGCAAATATTATTTTTCAGCATTCTGTTTGCGGTGGCACTTAAACAAATGGGTGCAGCCGGAAAAACTGTCCTGGATGGTCTCAATAAAATCAACCAGGTAA
>DATHPV010000516.1:0-8155 GCA_035483495.1 Puia sp. | reverse complement strand
GTCTTACCTCCTCCAAAACACCTTCATTTTTTCTGATACTTTTAAGGCGGTTCTTCGTTTTTATATCATTTCGGTGAATTACAGTTGAAATCCTGTCAATTGGCTTATTCACATAAAGCACCCGATATTGCAGAGAAAGTTCAATAGCCATGTTTTTAAAATTGCTACCTATTTCTACATCCCATGGTTGAATTCCAACCATAATGATGTCCATCTTTTGCGTTAATTCGTTTTCCATTGTGCCTTTTCAAAAATCATTTTTGAGAGTTCCGGGTAAAATCTGAATGCATGCTTAAAGCACGATAAAAATCGAATTCCAAAATATTTGTTCAGTATAAACTGGCTCATAAAAAACCCAATGAGATGAGAAGGAATTAAAGCATAGGCTGCACCCAAAAACCCGAAATATTTTATAAATAAATAGGTAAATAATATGTGCACCGACGCGATAATAGTCATTGTAAGAAAATTCAGATTTGGCTTTCCGGTTGAATCCATAATAACTCCAAATTGCTTCAGAAATGCAAGAAATATTCCGCTAATACTAATAATCTGCAAATATGGAATCGCGTCATAATAACGCGGACCGGCGAGAACATAAATGACAATTTTTGGAAATAGGAGTATTAGTAGTATCATTGGTATATTAAAACAAAGAGTCGCTCCTACCGTTCTCTCATAAAAATATTTTATCAAATCTTTGTTTTGAGCATTCTCTTTTCTTGAACTTCTTGGAAAAAGCATATCACCCAATACCTGTGAAGGTATATCGGCAGTATTAATAACCCTCACAGCAACACTTTGAGAAGCTGTATAAGCCGTACTCCCCAGCATCGGAGAAAGCATAATTTGTGCAGCATTCGAAAACGCCATTGAGCTCAAACCTGTTCCAAAAACATATTTTCCGAAATGCCATAACTGAAGTACCCATTTATAGGAAAGTACAAATGTTCGTTCCAGATATATTTTTACATAGTTATAAGCGATAAATATTCCAATAAGTATACCAGCGCAATAAAATAAAACCAACTGATTCAGGGAGACCTTGTTAAAAAGAACTATATACACAACGATCAATAATAAACTGAGCCCCTGACGAAATAAAAATGTCCAAAATAATCCCTTAAACTGAGATTTGCTATACATTATCCACTCAAAGTGAGAAAATGGGATTAACAAGAGCATGCCCGGAAAAAAAATATACATCATGTTTGTGAGGGCCGGAGCTTTTAACCAGGCAGAAAGAAACGGAGCAAAAATGAACAAAACTGCTACCAAAATAACCGTAACAAATGAATTTAAAAATAAAGCCGCAGACAATACAAACTTGTGTTCCTCTTCTGTGCTGTGATTCAAAAACTTAATTAACGATGTCTTTACAAGAGTTTGCCTTACGATTTCAACAAACGACGTAATTACCAAAAATAAAGACCACACACCCATTTCTGATTTTGTCAACGCTTTATGAGCCAGGATCATGGTACTGAGAATACCAAAAACCGGAATAGAAATTTTTTGCAGACCGTTAAATAGACCAGCCAACAGCCATCCGTTGTTTATTTTTGCAGATTTCATCCAAGTTACTTTTTACAAAAACTTACAAGGCATAAGAAATAATTTAAGCGCCAGCGTTTGCATGGTGCACTTTTTTATTATTCTCCTCTAACGTAAAAATCCACCGCATATTCAATTTGCATGCAAGTTTATAAAGAAGTACAGGAACCAGCAGACCCACAATGACAACTGTTGGAAACAATATTGGTACAAATGATATCCCCAGTACTTTCATCATAAATATTCTCACAACGGCAAGCACCATTATATGTGAAACATAAATATATAACGAGTGACGACCTAAAACATGTAACCAAGGTATCAATTTGGCCCTTTGAAGATTAAAGCTAAGTATAATCACAAATAAACAACCAATTAGCGCAATTGTTATAAATGAAACCGGTTGATAATATTCCACATAGACATATTTGATATTCGCATATGGCAAATTTCTATTTAGAAAAATATATTGTGAAACTAAAAAAGGAAACAATAAAACCAATAACAATTTCCAAGACTCAAAATACTTCGTGTTTGATTTATTTCTAATTGTACTACTTAAAAAGTCGCCAATAGCAAAAAATAAATAATAATGAAAAACATCTCCCAAAAATCCAAGATTAATTTTAGCCTGATAAGCCATTACGCTGATAAAAAACAAAACGCCCCCAATTAAAATATTATAACCGGCCTTTAATCTAAATTTATAATACATCAATACATAAAGTACGGAAACATTGAATAACGCATACAGATACCAAAATTGATCTATTGCACGAGGCATATATAATAAATCTAAATAGCTGTAAAAAGTTAATTTTGAATTGATGTACTTACTTAAGAGTATTTGTATGGTTATCTGAAAAATTCCCCAAACAAAGTATGGATACAGAATAGAGCGCGATTTTGCAATGATATATTCTTTTAATCCTCTTTTCTTAAAGCTTCCCATAACAAAAACTCCTGAAACAATAAAAAACAGAGGCATTCGGAAACTGAATACCATCATATTTGCATGCTCAATAGCTAAATATTTCTGAACATTTACTCCGGCATCTTTTATTCCTTCAAAAGCATGGCGATAAACGACCAGTATTATTGCGATTCCCCTGGCATAATCAATCCAGGTTTCTCTTGAAGATTTCATTCAGTTATCAAGCTGCGGTTATGAATTAATATTTGCTGGCAATACTTTATTAAGTATAACACCGCAGTTCTTTTCCTGCATATCTGCGATAGACTTCCAATTTTTCTCCTGCAAGTCTGTTATGAACTTCATGGATATTTTGTCTGCTTGAAGAAATGAAGTATCTGCAGAAAAAACAATGAATACGCCATCAACAAATCTGGACAACTCTTTGCTATCAGAAAAATTATTGAGTGATGCACCTTCTACCAATATGAAGTCATAATTTTTCTTGGCAAATGCAAAAAAAGTGGCTAATTCTTCCTTCAAAAATAATTCTGATGGCGTTGTATTTCCATCTTTGCAGCCGATAATAAAAAGATTACTGATGGTCGTGCTTCCTGCCAGCTCATCTTTTTTTATTTGTTGAGAAAAATTATTGGCTTGGATCACATCCTGAATGTAAATCTCTGTATTAAAAAATCTGGTCAGTGAATTGTTAGAAAAATTCATGTCTATCACCAGCACTCTCTTTTTGCTTTGAGTTAAACTCGTGGCCAAAGCTTCGATTATAGTGGATTTACCAGTATTTCTTTGCGTGCTTGTAAAAAGGAAAACTTTTTTATCAGCATTCATTAAATCAAATCTCAGTTTTCGAATATTGTTTTTGAATATATTATAATTCCAAAACTTTTTTCCTAAAAAGTCCTGTTGAATAATGGCGGATGCGCTTTCCCTCTTAAGTTTGACCTTATTTATTATACTAACATTTTTCGACTTAGTCAGCTTGTAGAATATGCTTGGGGTTTTAACAGAAGAATCAAATATTTCCAGAAATATAAATATTACAGTAGTTAAGAAGAAAACGGACACGCCTGCCAAAGCAATGCTAACCAGCGTTTTCTTTGAATTTGGTTCTATAGATGCCTGGCCGGTTATGGTTTGTATAAAGTTGGAAGTGGGGTCATCTTTGGCAAGACCTGCAATCTGATTAGCTATTTCTTTTAGATTACTCAGTTGCTTATTTTCCATGCTCAACTGTGTTTGTATGGCTTCTGTTTTTACTGCAGTTCCCGGATTTGTATTTGTCAGTTCGGAATACCTTTTTATACTCTTTTCATATTCGTCAATGGTAGATTTAGAAGCGTTCAACAATGATTGTTCATCCCGTATTTTCAAGGTAATATCGTCGATATCATCTTTTAGTTTCGATTTCCCGGAACTAAGATTTGATTTGTTATTTATTTCCGTACGTAAATCGCTTATCTGTTTTTCCAGCGCAGGATCTTTCCCCCCCTTACGATTTAGTTCTTCTACCAGATCATTTCTTTTATTGGTCAGCCTTATCACGTCTTCATTTGCAGTATTTGCTGGAGTAGCGGTTTGTAGTTCAGCTAACCTGGTTGTTAATGAATTATATCTGTAAAAATGTTCATTGTATTTGCTCTTTTCATCGGCTAATCTGGATTCAAGATCTGCAACAGTAGCCATAGCATTGGTTGTCCGGCTCACAGGATCAATCGTACCCTGGCTCACTTTTTCACTTAATAAAAGCTGCCCGAGACTATCTACTTTGGCTTGCTGGTTATAAAGCAAATCCTTGATATTATGAGCGTTTTCATCCATTCTTGTCTGGTTGAGGCCTTTGTAATAATTTAAAAAAACAACTCCTATGGAATTTACCACCACCGCAGACAACTCAGGATTCCCCGACGTATATGAAATATCCAGATAATCTGTAATACCAACCCGATAAACAGACAGATTTTCGACCATGTCCAAGTTATCATATTTATAAAGCTTGAGAAATTCAAGGATATTTTTTTCCTGCAATACATTTGATCTCAGCAATTCATTTTTCGCCAGTTTGGATGTCAGTATAGTTATCGCGGAGTCTTTATTTACTTTTTTGTATATGGTGTCCAGTTGAGCCTTCTTTGAAAGTTTGGTGTATGCATTCTGGGGATTTGTCAGGTCGTGCAACAAAAGTATATATGAGATTCTGCTCAGGACTTCAGCTGATTTAATTGTTTCTATGGCGTTGTCAAACTTCAGTTCTATGTTATAAAAGTCAAGTGATGATGTCCCATCAGTAAGCCTCACTTTTTCAGAAGTGTAACCCGTTGAATATTGGGCAACAGATGTATATAGGGGAGGTTTGTTTATTAATATTAAATAAGTACAAAGCATAGCCAGACAGGAAAGACTAATTATGATCCATTTTTTTCTGTACAAAAATTTTAGGTAATACAAAAGATCCATGATAATTTCTTTATCCTTTTATTAAATTAAAAAATCTGGCACCGTTAAGATACCAGATTTTTTTTAATGGCTACTTTTGGCCAGTCAGCCTTGATTTTCTTTATTTAATTTTTATCAATTTCACCGTCTTGGTTAATTTTCCATCCTCCAGGACACCAATCATATAAAATCCTGGTAATAACGCTCCACTATTGGGCACATTAACCGTAATCTTCGACCTTCCGGCAGGTTGATTTGTTGTAGCGGTCTTAAATATCATCCTGGCATTCAAATCGTATAATGCTATGGTAATTGCCGAAGACTTATTATTTACTATTTCGACATCTATCTTATTGGTGAATGGATTTGGATATACGCTCACTTGTCCAATCGTTGTATCATTTGATGACGCTAATTCTGCAGTTGCTGTTAGTCCGTTAACCAAATTATTCCGGCCTCCATTTAATCCAGTACCTCCTGTTCCGTTCACATTTATGCTGGTATCATTAAATAATACCGGCGTAAAAGGTGTTGGATCATCGTATCCTTCAATAGTAAACGCGCTGGTGAATGAATAAGGATCTCCATTTAACGTTACTACATCAACAACCAGGCTGCCATCAGTCGAAGTAAGGTCTTTGAGGTAGACTATTTTAGAATCATTGTAAACACTATTCAGCTGAACACTTTTGCCGTTACAGGAATAAATTGCCGTTGAGTACTGATAAGTAACAGCACTGCCGAAACAGCCAATCCTGTATTTCTTGCGTATATCCAGATTTGTAAATTTAATTTCAGAAACTGTACCAGCATCTGTCCAATAAGTACTCGCCATAACGGCACCTGGGAAAATACCATTAGTCGATACTCCCGAGAATCCCGGTTCATTAAAATCCTTCGTTATTGTCATATTAATGCCCGTAGGAAGTTGTGAATCGTCTATCAAATTATTGAAAACAGATCCTGCTGATGACGCGCCTGTTGTATTATTCCAATAGCCTCCGGCATACTGTGATGCACTGGAATTTAAATCAATAAACACTATTCTAAGCGATGTAACCAAAGACGCTATGTTGCTAAAGTCACTCGTTTGAGTTGCATTAACAGCATTCACTTTATAGTAATACCTGACATTTGGCGTAAGGCCGTAGTCCGTATAGGCTGTTACATTTGCTGCAGTCGTGTTGATCAAAGTATAAGTTCCCTGAAGTGTGGTTGAACGGTAAATCTGGAAACCTGCTTCATTGTCAGATTGATCAGACCATGTAAGTTTTACTTCATTGCTATCAAGCACTGATTCCGCAAAAAGATAATAAGGCCTGATTAGAGGTGTGCCAACACTGTATTCCTGAATAACCATTGCGTTCAGGTTCACGTAAGCTGCTGCCGCATCCTTTGTTGCCGTAACAACTAATTTTCCAGTAGCATCCGACACTAGTCCATTGAGCTGTACAGATACATTACTGTTGTACTTTGATTCTTGCACAACTGACTGTGATCCACTGCTAAATGTGACTTTTGCAGACTGACCCGCATCAACGCTGCTCATAAAGACAACATTGTATTTCTTGGAAGGATTTAATCCGTTTATTTGAATTCCAAGAGGGCTGGTCGTGGATGCTACGATACTGCTTAAGATAACATTATCGGGGAAAATACCTGAATTATTGCCGGTTATCATTCCAAAAGTAAAGTTGGATGCCCATGCTTGTTGTAAACTAACAGAAAATCCGCTGTTCACACTCGAGTCGTCCAATAATCCCGATAACGAAGTACCGGCAGCCGGGAATGCCATAAAGTTATTCCAAGGTGTTGGTTGAGGTATTCCTCCGGGTCCACCAAAATTGATATACACATTACGGAGACTTGAATTCAACACCGTTACCTTAAATGTATCGGAAACGCTGACTCCAGAATTGTCCGTAACTGTTACAATGATGTTTTTGTAAACACCAAGATCATTGGTAGAAGGTGACAAAGAAATCGTACCTGTTCCATTGCCAGTATTCTGGAAGGTTGCAAAGGCAGGCAAGCCTGAAACTGCAGTTGTCAATGTTACACCGGGCCCACTGGTAGCCGAAATATTGACTACAGTGCTCGAGCCGGCTTTTAACACCACATCATTAATAGCGGTTATAACCGGAGGGGTATCGCCAGTTAATACGTTTACAACGTTCGTAAGACCTGAACTACCATTAGCATTAGTTGCCTCAATTTGATAATAGTAAGTCGTGTTACTTGCAACAGGTCCGTCAATATATGAAGTAGCATTTGCATTTGTAGCACCCGGATTCAATAGTGTAAATGGTCCGGTTTGACTTGTAGACCTATAAACCAGGTAATTGACCTCATTATAGGCATTATCCGTCCAGCTTAACTGAACTGTGCCGTTTGGCAATGACACTGCTGTAAGGTTTGTCGGCAATATTGGAGTAGTTCCATCGTCAAAAGGTTTTACAAGAACCATAGCATTGACAAGACCATATGGTGAGCCGCTCGCCACGCTCATATTCATCGTAATTGCTCCAGTACCATCGGGTACTAATCCATTAAAGGTTACAGTATTTTGCGAGTTGTGGTCTACATATAATGGTTTTTGAACACCATTGATTGTGTAGATCGTTGTTCCGTTGTTACCCAGTCCAGTCCATGCACTACTTCCAAATACTGTCAGGTTATATTTTGCTGCAGGTGTCAGTCCGGAAAGACTTACGTTCACAGTACTTGGAGCTCCGTAAACTCCGAAATAGAAATAATCCTGAATTACAGCGTCGGGATATACACCACTATTATTTCCGGTAATAGCCCCGGCATTTCCACCCTGCCATGTTGTGTTAAGGAAATTGATATTTATTCCTGTTGCCACACCATTACTGTCTAAAAGATTAGACTTACTGGTTGAAGAAACATTATTCCATGGTGCAGGCGCAGCAGGGCTGGTATACTGCATATTCATGTAAACTTTCTGGGTAGGAAGTGGCGTATTATTTACAGTGAGTGTGAACGTAGCAGACCCAACGCCGCCAACTCCATCATTACTATTGACAGTTATTTGATAAACACCTGCAGCAGCATAGCCTGGTTTTACAGTCAACGTGCCTGATCCGCTTCCGTTATCTGTTAAAGTAACAAAAGAAGGCGCAGAGCTAAGCGACCAAACCAAAGATGCGTTTCCACTCTGGTCTGTTGCTGTTATGGGAATTGTTGTTGTGGAACCTTCAGCAACAGAGCTAT
>DATHPV010000515.1:0-2766 GCA_035483495.1 Puia sp. | reverse complement strand
ACAGAAAACAGGCACTAGCCCGAATCGTACCTCAGATTCTGATAATCCGGAGACAGGATAGTCTTCAGAAAATCGCGGAAATGACTCCGGAAGAACGAGATGTATATATCAAAAAAATGTTGCGTGCCTATCGCAAAAAACAGGGTTTAAAGGAGGAAGAATTCAATGGAGGATCAGGCGGATATGGATTCAGTACGAACAATACGGTTTTCGATAAGCCGAACTCAAACCCCACCGGAGAATGGTATTTCTACAACCAGGCGGTTAAGGCCAAGGGTTACAATGACTTCAAATCCAAATGGGGAAATCGTCCTAACGTAGATAACTGGCAGGTTCAGTCGATGATCAACACGAATATTACAGGCTTGACACCAGCCAATAATCTGCGCATCAGTGGTCTCGAACCCCCTGGTGCAGCCGGAGTTGGCGCCCCGGCCGGAAACCAGCTTACGGCCCAATCGCTTCTCGAAGCGCTTCCCCTCACGCCGGAAAAGATGCAGAAATCGAGGGACTCTGTAGAAAATGCACTTTTCATTCTTGGTAAATCTTTACAGGACTATCTTTCCGATTACCATTCTGCGCTCAAAGCGTATGACACCCTGGAATCCAGGTTTCCCTACACAAGGTTTTATCAGGAATCACTCTTCAATCAATATCATTGTTATATCCACTTAAACGATTCTGTGAATGCCGCTAGAATACTTGCTCTGATGAAAGGGAAATTTCCATCGGGAAGATATCTTGCACTGATAGAAAATCCAACGAAAGGTCCGGAAGATCTGCCAGTACGGACACTGGCTACCAAGGCCTACGAACAGGTGTATGAAAACTTTTTAGAAGGAAATTTTGATGAGGCTGCTGCAGAAAAATTGAAACTGGACAGCGTTTACGGTCAAAAATATTGGACACCACAGTTACTTTATATCGAGGCACTTTATTATATCCACTACCGGTATGACAGTATTGGCAAATCAACGCTCAATAAAATAATTACTACCTATCAGGGAACTGCGATTGCAGCGAATGCAAAGAATGTGCTTCGTGTATTAAATGAAAGAGAAAGAATTGAAAACTATTTGAGAAACCTGCACGTTACAAGAATGCCGGAAGACAGCATCGCCAGAGTAGCCAATGGAAATAAACAACCATCAAACCCTGCTAATAAGCAGCCCGTAAAATCTCCCGTTGTGAATCCAGCTATTAAGGATAGTAACCAGGTTGTAATAAAAAGCCCGGATTCCTTACAGCTAAAAAAACAATCTTTGTTCATATCGCCATATTCGTGGGCACCGGATAAAGCACAATCAGTTGTACTGGTTATGACAAAAGTGGATCCGGTGTACGTTACAGAATCAAAAAATGCATTTGACCGTTATAATCGAGAAAATTTTTATGGGAAGAATTATGAAACCAGTCAGTTGTCAATAAGTGATTCCACCAAAATGATGATCATTCACGGTTTTGATAATGCTGCACTGGCCCTGACCTACCTTGATAAAGCTGGTAACGCTGCACCCCGGGAAATCATACCCTGGCTTCCTACGTCTAAATTTTTCTTTATAATTATTGATGACGACAATCTGGCAATATTGAAATCGAACAAAGACATGAGATTATATCAGAAATTTTTATCAGTGTATGCTCCGGATAAATTTCCATCCGTTAAATAACAGTCAAAAACTAATTCATATTTAATATATAAATTATTATGCGCAAGGCAAATCCTTTATTCTGGAAAATCTTTTTTGCATGTCTCGGTGCCTTTATACTACTATTGGTGCTCATTAATTTTGGTGTTTTTGGTCCGCTCCCTTCCTTAAAAGAATTGGAAAATCCATCTATTATGCTGGCATCAGAAGTATATGCCGATGATGGAACGCTTATGGGGAAATATTATAAAGACAAGAGCAACAGGAGTAATGTAGAATATCACGACATCTCAAAAAATGCAATCAACGCCCTTGTTTCCACTGAAGATAAAAGATTCTACGATCATTCAGGTATCGATGGAATGGCTGTCATGCGGGCGGTTGTGAAACTTGGAAGGGATGGAGGAGGAAGCACCATCACCCAACAACTTGCCAAATATATGTTGGGACAGGGTTCTCATAATATGGCCCGTCGCGGCATTGAAAAATTAAAAGAATGGATAACTGCTGTGAGGCTTGAGAGGAATTTTACGAAGGAAGAAATCCTTGCATTATACCTTAATGCTGTGCCCTTTGGCGATAATGTATATGGTATCCGGAACGCCAGCCGGACATTTTTTCAAAAGGAACCGGATCAGCTTTCAGTAGATGAAGCAGCAATGCTAATCGGTATGCTCAGCGGAAACGCTTTATATAATCCGAGGAAAAATCCAAAAGCCGCTATTGAACGTCGGAATATAGTCATCAACCGGATGGTGGAAGGCAATTTTATTACGGAAGCAGAAGGACGTAATTATAAGTTGAAACCCATTGATCTGAATTATAGAAAACTCGATGAAAACAATGGATTAGCACCATACTTCCGGGATGTGATCCGGGATGACTTGAAGAAATGGTGTAAGGAACATAAAAATCCTGCGACTGGTGAACCTTATGATCTTTATGAAGATGGTCTTCGGATTTATACAACCATTAATCCCCGTATGCAATTATATGCTGAGGAAGCCGTAGCCAAACAAGTTCCCAGTCTTCAAAAAGTTCTCAATGCACAACCTGCGATCAGGAAAGGATTTGTATGGAAAGAACACAGCAATATCCTTGAATCCCTGATCAGGCA
>DATHPV010000514.1:0-3195 GCA_035483495.1 Puia sp. | reverse complement strand
CGGCTATTCCGTTTTCCTTATAATCCCAAAATATTCCTTCAGACAAACCCTGAATCGTTGTGACAGCTTCGCCAGTCATTTTCATCGCAATGAAATCACCGGGCAGCAGAACACGTACAATTTTCTTATAAATCTCAGGTTCATTTTCCTTTACCCATTTCAGTTTAGAAGCTGTAAAATTTCCAGGAGAATTTAAAAAATGTTCGAGACAAAATCGCTCTCCAAGTTCTTCAAAAGCTTTCGATCCATACCCAACCGCCCGGCTATCGCACCAGATAATTGCAGGACGAAGCGCCTTTTGGTTTTTGTCGATACAAACCAGGCCATGCATTTGATACGAAATACCAATTGCTCCTATCTCATTTTTATGAAAGGGAATTTTTTCGTGTAGAAGTTTAGTTGCATGCTGCAATTCAGACCACCAGTTTTCCGGATCCTGTTCAGCAAATCCTGGTACCGGCGAATCTATTTTCATTTCGGTAGCAGGCGAAAATGCAGATGCTAGTGGTTTGCCGCTTTCTGAGTCAAGTAAGGCGACTTTTACTGAAGATGAACCAAGGTCGTATCCCAAAAAATATTTCAAATGCAAATAATGAGGTTTGCAATATAAATGATAAATATTATTCTTCCAGTTTAAAGTAGCTAATCTGTTAATTTTGAGTCCAAAGTTTTAATTATGCTGGAATCAAAAAATCAGCCGCTGGCCCCCTTTCACGTTTTCAGGAGACGAATCGTGAAAACATTTTTCTTAGGCATACTCATTATGTGTGCATGCCTGCTGATCGGAATATTGGGATATCACTATACTGCAGGAATTGGTTGGCTTGATTCATTACACAACGCAAGTATGATTTTGAGCGGAATGGGACCTGTAGTAAATATCAATACCAGGATTGGAAAGCTTTTCTCTTCATTTTACGCACTCTTCAGCGGAGTCATTTTTATTACCAATATAGGATTCATGCTCGCGCCCGCGATTCATCGTTTTTTTCATCGTTTGCACGTTCAGCCGGGAAGAGAAAATTCCTGACTCATTCTTTATTTTTTCTTGAAGACTATTTGTTCATTTTCTTTTTTCACTACATAGCCAAAAAAATCACGAAGATTAGAATATTCATCTACCGGAAAAAAAGCCTTATTTAATTTTAGATGCACACGCATCTGTATATTATCTGCCCCTTTTTGAATCAGGTATTCAAATGAACCTTCATTTTCATTATAAGCTACTCTGGCTGATTTTGGAAGTTCATCAACCTGATATCCCAGTGGAATATCCATCGTCAGTATATAAGTTTCATCAATCCTGTAGGGCATTTCTACCGGATATTGTCTTTCTGTTGAATTAAATGGATTCTTTTTATAACCATCATTCAGCATCGGGTTAAAATAGAGAATATCTCCTGATGATAGACTCTTCAAATCAAAATCATAGTGAATGGACAGCGGGAAATCACATTTCTTCAGGGAATCTATTCCGAAATTTTCGATGGCAATATCTGATCCGTAGGATTTCTGAATTTTTTGTTCAAATGTTTTTGCCGAAGTATTGTTGATTTCCATTCTTGTTTCGAGCGGTTCGCTTTTTCCCAGAATATTTGTATAGCCTCCTGAAGGTTTACCTTTCTCATCATTAATAATAATTACGTTGGTCAAATCAGATTCCTGCATGGAATCAGCAATCAGGTAAACAGGCAAAGGCGTTTGCTCATTAATCATATGTGCTAAACCATTGTAACATTGAACCGGCAATTGTCCGTATGCATTGTAAGGTTCACTGGCATCCAGCGTAACCCATGCGTTATTCGGTCGGGTTACACAAATCACGTAATTATATTCGTCCAGTAATGGATAACTGGGATCTGCAATGCCATGGTCTCGTGTACTAAGGATAACCGGATCGGCTTTAATTTCTGCTTTTCTCAGCATGGCGGTTAGTAGCAAATTTATCTCCGCAACATTGCCTTCTTTCTTTCTGAATACATCTTTCAATGAACTATGTACATACAGTCCGTTTTTATTATATCCATCCTTTCCGGTTGCTTTAAAGTTATCCCGTACATAACCAAATATTTTATAAGCTTTCTCATTTTCTGTATTTGCTCCCTGAATGACACCTTTTAATTCGTCGGACATCCAATTGTTGTCATGGTTCAGTGCTAAACCAAAGTCTTCATCCTCCATGAGTGATTTGGAACAGGTATTCCACGTCGAATTTTGATAGTGTGGTGTAGAACTTTTATCCCATTGGATATAGGAGAGCTGGAAAGTTACCCTGGAAAAATGATTGTTAATCGTTGTTGTATATGGCTCCTCATGCAGTGACGGAGCGTTTTTTTTCACCCACCTGCGAAAAACAGAATTTCCTGTCACGTTGTAAACATCATCAGCCTGTGTACCGTTGCCGTCCCGAATCGAATAGAACACACTGACTTCTTTCGTAGTATCTACGTCAAAGCGACCATCACCCTGCATCCTCATTACGTAGTGTAGAGGTGGCGGAATAGTAACCATGTACTCACTCCACAATCTTGGATATTCACCTTCAAATGACCAGGGCATCAATCTGTATGCGAAAGGCGATTTAACGGTGTATTCCAGATCGAAGATGGATCCTTCTTTCAATGCCGGAACGGTAAACTTTTTATCATCATAATTATTATTGTACTTCTCCGTAAAAACCGATTTATCATCGAGTTTTGTCTCCGTAATAACACCATTTTCAAGATTGAAAGTGGAAGCCTTTACCGAAAAGAGCTTTTCGTAATCGCCCTGACCGTTATGATAAAGGGAAATTTCACGGCTTCCGATTTCGAATCCATTTTTGTTAATGATTTTTACCCGCATATAGTGTGTAAAAACTAGTGTAAAACTCGCTTTGTCATTTCCTTCAAATTTGGCAACGCCCACATCTGAAATAATCAATGCGTTAGCACCAGAATCAAATTTTTCTGCCGTTAGCTTAAAATCTTCAGCTGTGATTTTTCCAAATTTGTAGCTGGGCTTGTCTTGTGCAGAAAGACTTTGAATAACTAGAATGATCCATACGGCAATCAGGGAACATTTTTTACTGCTCATGTGTATGTTTTGTTGGTTGGGGTTATATTAATTTTTCTTCACCAAAACTATTTTGGTATGATCTGCGTCATACATTTCATCGTAAAATTTTACCACTTCTGCATATTCTTTTGCGGGGAA
>DATHPV010000513.1:0-5213 GCA_035483495.1 Puia sp. | reverse complement strand
CCACGAAACGTCCAGGCAGAGAAATCTCACAACTCAGACGCGGGCCCTTAGCTGCGATTGGTTCTTTTAATATCTGAACAAGGATATTTGGTTTGCCACTAAGGACTTCATTAATTTTCCCAGTTTTTACAATTTCCGGTTCGACTACAAAAGATCCAAAATCAAATTCATTGCCTTTTGTTGCAAGAATACTTTGCTGGGTAAATTTCAGCAAAGAACGGGCATAGGGACTAAGGTCAGTATAATGAAGGAAAGCGTCTTTTTCGAAACCAACATCAACGAATGCAGCATTTAATCCGGGGATTAATTTTTTTACCTTTCCAAGGTATAAATCTCCTACCGCAAAACTGGCATCAGTTTTTTCATGGTGTAATTCCACCAGCTTTTTATCTTCCAGCAGGGCTATTTCAACTCCCTGAGGGGCTGCATTAATGATCAGTTCCTTATTCAATGTAGAGTAACATTTACTGCCTGGCCGGTACACACAAGAAGGAATCGAAATGCTGAAGGAGATTTAGTTAACCGCGTCACGGATGCAAGCAAGCATTGTAAGCGTTAGCATATAAATGTTTTCAGCAGTACAGGGCCGGAGGGTTATCCGGCCGGAGTGCGTTTATTTATTCTTTTTCTTATGACGATTTTTACGCAATCTTTTCTTTCTTTTATGGGTTGCAATTTTATGTCGCTTCCTTTTTTTACCACAAGGCATCGATAATTCCTTTTTAGTTTACTAAATAATTTCTGTCTTGCTCCAGTGAGCTTTTATTTTAAAGACTTTAACCTTTCATCGATTGCATCGATCAGTTCCTGGTTAGTCGTCATTTTTTTTGCTGCCGAATACCAGAGTTTTGCTGAAGCATTATTTCCCGTTTTCTCGTATGCCTCACCAAGACTAAGTATCGCTTCAAGGTTTCCCGGGTCAAAATGTACCACTTTTAACAACCGCCCTATTGCCTTATCATACTGCCCTGATTCCATTCCACCCAATCCGAGCATTAGTTGGGCGTACATGTTCAGTGAATCTCTTCTTGTCACTTCCAGAATTGTCTGGATACCTTTCATCACATCTGCAGGATTTTCACCCGTACTTCCGAAAATATATGTTGCCCCCAATCCGATTTTTGTGGAATCGTTGTCAGGATTTATAACTTCGGCTCTTTCAAAAAGCTCCCGGCTTTCAGTCGACATCCAGTTTTTCAATGCAGGATTGTCCTGTCCCCGAAGGTTGTTCAAAAATAATTGGGCTGCAAAAGTGAGACTTTTTTCAGAATTTTCCAATTTTGCTGCTTCTGAAGTATAATAGGCATAAGCCAGGAATCCATTTTCGGCAGAGTCTTTCCAAAATTCAGCAAGCTGCCGATCGGCTGCAATCTGTTGGTTTTTAACATCTCCGCGTACAACTGCATTTTCGAGCCTGTTCACGCTGGAAAGTTTCGAAGGACTTAGTTTTACCTTTTCTGCATCGAGAATCGTCTTGATATCAATGGATTGTCTCGCAGTTTCTGTAGTAGTCGTCTGTGTCGGTTTCTTATGAGGGGGAGTTGTATTTCCGAAGAAATAAAATATAACTAGAATAACAATTCCGGATAGTGCTACAATAACTTGCTGTTTCTTCACATCACTCTTTTATACAGCAAAATTACATCTCTTCGTCAGGGTTTGGCTGATTATCCTGAATGGATTGTAATTTTTTGACTTCAGCTACAAACTCCTTGGCAGGTTTAAATGAAGGAATAAAATGTTCCGGTATATGTACGGCAATATTCTTTTTGATATTTCTTCCGATTTTAGCAGCTCTTTTTTTTGTGATAAAACTGCCGAATCCCCGGATATAAATATTTTCACCTTTTGCAAGTGTATCTTTTACTTCTTTAAACATGGTCTCTAACGTAACCAGTACGTCTACCTTAGGTATACCTGTTTTATCCGAAATTTGATTAACGAGGTCTGCCTTTCTCATGGCGGAATTGTTTTATAAGTTTCTGATTTTAAATATATAACAAAAAAATTAATCCACAACTTTTTGTATAAAATTGACGCCTTCAATAATTTAATAAATCCATAATTCATTGCACATCAATAGATTATAATTCGTTGATTACCAATGAAATAAATAATTACGTTGCATGCTTTATTTTCGAATTCTATGAAAACGGATTTTACCAAGAAACTACTCCACTGGAACAGGCATTTAAATAAACGTTCAATGCCATGGAAGGGAGAAAAGGATCCCTATCGAATCTGGCTTAGTGAAATTATTCTTCAACAAACAAGAGTTGAGCAGGGTCTCGCTTACTATGAAAAATTCATTTCAGGTTTTCCAGCAATATCTGATCTGGCTAATGCACCTGAAAAAGAAATTTTCAAATACTGGGAAGGCCTTGGATATTACAGCAGATGCAGAAATCTCATTGCTACTGCAAAAAAAATAACTTTTGAGTTCAATGGCCAGTTTCCTTCTTCATACGAGGAGATGTTAAAATTGCCTGGGATCGGCCCTTACACGGCTGCCGCAATATGTTCTTTTGCATTTGGTTTGCCGCACGTGGTAGTAGATGGAAATGTGGAAAGGGTAATTGCACGTTATTTTGGTGTTACTGAACCGGTTGGTACCAGCGCTGGTAAAAAGCTTTATAGGGGAATTGCAAATAAACTGCTGGACTTAAAAAAACCTGCCATATTTAATCAGGCCATCATGGATTTTGGGGCAACTGTATGTAAACCGCAGAATCCAATATGCATCAGATGCAATCAGGCTACAAACTGTATCGCATTCCAAAAAGGTTTAACAAATAAATTGCCTTTGAAGAAACCATCCATTTTACGTAAAAAAAGGTGGTTATATTATTTTGTAGTGTATGAAGGAAAGAATAAAATCTGGATACACGAGAGAACCGGGAAAGATATCTGGCAGAATCTTTTTGAATTTGTATTGTTAGAGACTGGGAAAATTATACCACAGAAAAAAATTAGTGAATCATCTTTCTTCAAAAACCATTTTGGTAGCGAGGATTTACAAATTGAATATATTTCTCCCGCTTTCGTTCAAACTCTTACCCACCAGTTGATTACATGTCATTTTGTACACCTTAACAAACCCGTAAATAAACTTAAGGGTTATCAGTCAGTTCCCCTGAATCAGCTTATGGAATATGCATTTCCTAAAATAATTGCAAACTATTTGGAAAGGCTCGACTCGTAATAAACTGTGGTAAAGGTTTTGATGGATTAGTTCGGACTTTTGGCACTTATGAAAATATCCGTAGGAGATTAATCAAAAATTAAATCAACAGTATTATGCGGGGAGTTAACAGAGTTATGCTTATTGGCAACCTCGGGAAAGATCCTGATGTACAATATCTGGAAGGAAATATCGGAGTGGCAAAATTTTCACTGGCGACCACGGAAACTTTTAAAGACAGGACAGGAAAACTGATATCCCAAACAGAATGGCATACGGTGGTTTTGTGGCGCGGTTTAGCCGAACTTTCCCAGAAATATCTTCATAAGGGAAGCCTTATCTATATTGAAGGAAGGCTGCGTACCCGAAGCTGGGAAGACAAAGAGGGTAATAAAAAATTTGCAACTGAAATTGTAGGGGATAATCTGATTATGCTGGACAAAAAGATAGATAACAATCATTCAGGTCTTTCCTCACATGAAAGTCTTGAAGGAATGAATGGTGCAGATTCCGAATCTAATGGCGAGTCAGCTCCTGATTTGCCTTTTTAAAAGCGAAATAGCCAAGTTTTATTAAATTTACAATCCCGCATTAAAAAGCTGTTCGCTTTTCATGTACGGATAAAGGATTTATAACGAAACCTGATTATTTTGGATTACCCTTTTAACATTTCATCGGCCCACCTTCACAGGACCCCCTTCTTATTTATTAATGCACAGGCAACAACTATCCTGGTAATCCTTATACTTTTTTTCCTGGTGATGTCTTTTATTGTGTCAGGCTCCAGAATTGCTTTTTTCTCATTGAGTGAAAAGGAGATCAATATTCTGAAAACCAAACAGGATAGTTCCTGGAGAAGAATTGTTAATCTTTTAGAAGAGCCTAAAACATTGTTGGCTTCTTTGCTGATTGCCAACATCCTGCTTAATATAGCCATTATCATTCTTTCCAACTTTCTGATCGATCAGGTTATTTCATTTGTTCCAGGTTATTGGCTTTTGGAATTCATGATGAAAGTTGTAATGGTGAGTTTTGTGTTAATACTTTTCGGAGAAGTAATGCCAAAAGTATGGGCAAGTCAAAATACACTGCAGTTTGCATTTTATACTTCAGGTGTAACTGAAATTATACATCTTCTTTTCAGAAGACTTGGAATTCTTCTTGCTGGTCAATCTGAAAAATTGGAACGACTGTTTGGAAGTCAGCGATCCGCGGCTAATAGTCTTGAGGAGCTTGACCATGCAATTGACAATGATACTACTGAAGAGGAAAAGAACATACTGAAAGGAATAATCAAATTCGGAAATATTACTGTTAAGCAGATCATGAAAACACGGCTTGACGTGAGTGGTATAGAAGACGAATTGAATTTCGGGCAACTGAAGCGTAAAATTGAAGAGCTGCATTATTCACGATTACCAGTATTCAAAAAAAGCCTGGACGACATTGCCGGAATGATACATACCAAAGATTTGATGCCTTATCTGAATGAATCAGATGAATTCGACTGGCACAGTCTTTTGCGATCTCCACATTTTGTACATGAACACAAAATGATCAAAGATCTTTTACAGGAATTTCAATCAAGTCGAATTCATTTTGCCATAGTGGTAGATGAATTTGGTGGAACGAGTGGAATCGTAACACTTGAAGATATTCTTGAGGAAGTAATTGGCGATATTAAGGATGAGTTTGATGAGGACGAGGGATCGGCAGCCAAACAAGACGACGGCTCTTATATTTTTGAAGGACGCACAATGATCAACGACGTGTGTAAAACGTTAAACCTTCCGGTTGATACATTCGACGATGTAAAAGGTGAATCTGATTCTCTTGCAGGGCTCATTCTCGAACTGGCAGGAGAAATTCCCAAGGTTAATGATGTCATTCCCTGCGGAGATTTTGAATTTACTATTCTGGAGGCTGACAGCAGCCGTATTAAAAAAGTAAAGATTCGCATCAAACAATAAAAACACCCGTCTTGACCTGCACTACCAAATGGATTTTTAGTTTTTACATCTTGCTATTTTTA
>DATHPV010000512.1:0-4123 GCA_035483495.1 Puia sp. | reverse complement strand
ATATTTATCGACATGGTTTGCTATCGTCGCCATGGTCACAATGAGGGAGACGATCCGAAATTTACGCAACCTACCCTCTATGCTATGATCGAAAAACATCCCAATCCCAGGGAAGTTTACACACAGTTCCTGATAGAAAATGGAGAAAGCGATGCGAAAGATCTCGCAAAAGATATGGAGAAGAAATTCTGGAACGATTTGCAGGAGAGACTGGACGAATTGAAACAGAAACCACTCCCGTACAATTATCAGCAGCCGGAAATTGCATGGAGAAGTTTGCGCAGGGCTACACAGGCAGATTTTGATAAGTCGCCTGTAACGGCAATATCAGAAGCAGACTTAAGGAAAATATTCAACGCCATGATGACCTGGCCTGAAACATTTACTCCGATTAAGAAAATTGAAAAACTTCTTCAGGATAAACAGAAACTTTTTAACGAGGAGCAAAAACTTGACTGGTCTTCGGGAGAATTACTGTCGTACGGAAGTATTGTCCTGGATGGTAAAGATGTTCGTATGAGCGGACAGGATGTGCGCCGTGGTACATTTTCTCATCGTCACGCAGTACTGAGAGATGAAAATACCGACGACGCCTATAACAGGCTGAGTCGCATTCCAGAGGCGAAGGGTAATTTCAGAATTTATAATTCACTGCTGAGTGAATACGGTGTTCTTGGATTTGAATATGGCTACGCTCTGGCTAACCCGACTACACTTGTAATTTGGGAAGCTCAATTTGGTGATTTTGGAAATGGAGCGCAAATCATGATAGATCAGTTTATAGCGGCCGGAGAGCAAAAATGGCAAAGAATGTGCGGGTTGGTTTTGTTACTGCTACATGGATACGAGGGCCAGGGTCCGGAACATAGTAGTGGAAGAATGGAGCGATTTTTACAAATGTGTGCTGAACTGAACCTGGTAGTTACAAACATTACTACCTCTGCGAATTATTTTCACGCGATGAGACGACAACTCGCCTGGCCATTCAGGAAACCACTGATTAATTTTTCTCCCAAAGCATATTTACGTTATCCCGGTACTTATTCAAAAATATCAGAGTTTACGAATGGAGGTTTTCAGGAGGTAATTGACGATACTTTTGCCGGTGAACAGTCCCAGGTCAAAAAAGTATTATTCTGCTCAGGTAAGATATACTTTGAACTGGCAGAACGACAAATAAAAGATAATCGGAAAGACGTAGCAATCTTAAGACTCGAACAACTATATCCGTTGCCGGTTAACCAACTGGATGCATTGTACAAAAAATACAGCAATGCTACCTGGTTTTGGATCCAGGAAGAACCCCTAAATATGGGTGCTGCATCCTTTCTTCAGATGAATCTGAAAACCATTAATTACGGATTTATTAGTCGTCAGCCAGGTGCATCACCCGCGACCGGATATGCGAAAGTGCATGCTCAGGAGCAGATGGAAATAATTGAAACTGCATTTAGTATCTGATCAAAAAACAATCAGCTTACATCTTAAATAAATTAACTTAGCGCACGTAAAAATTTTAAAGCAGATGATCGATATTAAAGTGCCGGCCATTGGTGAATCCATTAGTGAAGTAACCCTGATAAAATGGCTTAAGCATGATGGCGATTATGTGGACAGGGATGAAGTGATTGCCGAACTTGAAAGTGAAAAAGCAACCTTTGAAGTAAATGCAGAAAAAGCGGGTGTTTTAAAAACACTTGGAAAAGAAGGCGACACACTGAAGATCGGAGAAGTTCTGGCTAATATCGATGAATCCGCAGCCAAACCGGTTGCTAAACCAGAGGAAAAAAAATCCACATCGAACGGTGTGACCCCAACAGAAAAAGTGGTTGCTGAAAAAACCGCTGAGGTTCCGGCCTCTGCTAAGTCAAATACTTCGCAAACCGATTTGAAAGCAACACCTGTTGCGGCCGCAATAATAACAGATAAAAAAATTGATAAAGGAACGATTGTTCCATCCGGAGCAAATGGCAAAATCGTGAAGCATGACGTGCTCGAAGCATTAACTAATCCGGGTCGTTTACCAGGTAAACCCTTATTCGGGAGAGATGTCCGTAAGGAGAAAATGAGTAATCTGCGTAAGACCGTATCACGCAGACTGGTAGAAGCTAAAAATACAACTGCCATGCTGACCACTTTTAACGAAGTGGACATGACACAGGTAATGGCACTTCGTTCAAAGTATAAAGATAAATTCAAGGAGAAACATGGAGTAAATCTGGGATTCATGAGTTTTTTCACAAAAGCGTGCTGTTATGCGCTTCAGGAGTGGCCCGCTGTGAATGCCTATATTGATGGTGAAGAAATCGTTTATCATGATTACTGCGATATCTCAATTGCAGTATCGGCTCCAAAAGGGCTGGTTGTGCCGGTGATTAGAAATGCCGAAAGCCTGAGTATGGCAGAAATTGAAAAAAAGGTTGTTGAACTCGCAGGTAAAGCCAGAGATAACAAATTGAGCATGGAAGAAATGCAGGGTGGAACATTTACAATTACCAACGGTGGTGTATTTGGTTCGTTGATGTCTACTCCTATTATCAATATTCCTCAGTCAGCAATACTGGGCATGCACAAGATTGAAGAAAGGGCAGTTGTCGTGAATGGTCAAATCGTTGTTCGCTCAATGATGTATCTCGCAGTAAGTTATGATCATCGGATAATCGACGGTCGTGAGTCTGTAAGTTTTCTCGTGCGGGTAAAAGAGTTACTTGAAAATCCCGATCAGCTACTCTTCGGAAAGGATCCGGTAAAAGCTTTACTTGAGCTCTGAAATTGAATTTCCTATTTCTTCAGACGCGCATTTCGCGCCTTTATTTTGACATGAACCTTATAAATGAAATTCGATAATCAACTCCGGCATGCAGTCAGGTTGCTGGCAAATTATTCTGGAGATATTCCATTGCACAGTTGGTTGAAGAATTTTTTCCGTCAAAATCCACAGATGGGATCGCGTGATAGAAAGCAACTCAGCGAAATGGCATTCTGTTATTTTCGACTGGGGCATTCGCTGAAAAATATTTCTGTGGAAGAACGAATACTTACTGGTTTATTTCTCTCTAATGAGACAAGTGAGCAAAGTCTTGAAATTTTGCGCCCTGAGTGGCATGATCAGATTGAAAAACCACTGGAGGAAAAATTAGACATCATACGTTTAACATTCCCCGATTTTGACCCGTTAGATATTTTTCCCTGGAAAAATTCATTGAGTAAGGGTGTTAACCATTATAAATTTTGTTTGTCGTTTCTGGAAAAGCCACGGTTATTTATTCGTTCCAGGCCCGGTAGGGATTCCATTGTTACCTCAAAATTGTTGAAGCACAATATTGACTTCCACGATGCTGACCCCAAAAATCGTCTTCCATTTAAAGCATATTCTTTTGCTAATGGAACCAGACTGGATGAAATCCTTGCTTTAAATAAAGACGCAGTTGTGCAGGACCTGAGTTCTCAGGAAACAGCTCTTTGTTTAAAACCGATCGAGAAAAAAGAACATGAAGCCTGGGACTGCTGTGCAGGTGGCGGCGGTAAATCGATCTTGCTTGCTGATCTGTATCCGGAATGCAGACTAACGGTGTCGGATATCCGGGAATCGATATTGAAAAACTGTATTTTACGTTTTAAGGAAGCGGAAATATATCCTGCCCAGCTTTTCAGGGCAGACTTGACCGATCTGAATGATATTCCCCGGCAGTCCTATAATTTTATTGTTGCGGACCTTCCTTGTACAGGCAGCGGTACCTGGAGCCGAAATCCTGATGCATTGTTTTTTTTCGACCCGGAATTGATACCCGGATACAGACAACGTCAGGAGAAAATCCTTTCAAACGTGATAAATCGGTTAAAACCAGACGGCATCCTGGTCTACATAACCTGCTCCGTATTTGCGGACGAAAATGAACGGATATCGTCGCTTATTTCCAATTTGAATAATATGAAATTGGACCGGCAGGAGCTGATAACAGGATACGGACAATTTGCTGATTCTATGTTTGTTTCTAGATTTATTAAACTACGGTGATCTCATAATTCTAAAGAATAATTTCTAATAACTAGTATTGATGCCTTCCCTGATTTAATCTGGTTGTCAATTCATCTTTTTTTATTGTAACCTGTTTCCCGACCT
>DATHPV010000511.1:0-2434 GCA_035483495.1 Puia sp. | reverse complement strand
ATCATTTCCCAGTTTGGAATATTGCAGCAGACAGGTCATAATACAAACAGAACCTGATGCCAACCGGACTTCCAGAAGTTTTCCTTCTTTCAGTAATACTTTTTTAGTTTGAAAATTTAGTGTGCCTGAAGCATTTGCTTTTCCATAAAATTCCAGGCTTTTATAAGAATAGGTAACGGCTTCAAATTTGTTGTGAGTTTGTGCAATCTGTACTTCCATTTTATACCTGTCGTCATAACTTCCGGTTACACGTTCAGTAATATCGTTCGAGCGGAAATGACCACGCCAGATGCCGGTAAGATCCTGCGCATGAAGCAGGTGCGCCGTAAGAACGTTTGCTATTATGAACAGAAAAAAGAGTCGGATACCGTTTTTCATCAATGGCAAATTAGATAAAAAAATTTCCAGTTGAATTTATCCAAAGCAAAATCTGGCAAGAGTTTGTTAATTTTGCAGCCCTCAAAGGAATAGACCATTGCATGATTAAAATCACATTACCTGATGGCGCTGTTAGGGAATATCCGGAAGGAATCAGTTCCCTGGAAATAGCAAAGTCAATTAGCGAAGGACAGGCAAGAAAAGTAATTGCAGCAAACGTGAACGGAGAAGTTTGGGATGCCACTCGTCCATTGGTTAAGGACGCATCGCTGAAACTCCTTACCTGGAACGACGCAGACGGCAAATCTACGTTCTGGCATTCTACTGCTCATCTGATGGCTGAAGCTGTGGAATCTATATTCCCTGGAGTGAAATTCTGGGTGGGCCCGGCTGTCGAGAACGGTTTTTATTATGACATGGACCTGGGAGACAGGCATATCACTGAAGACGACCTTCGAAAACTGGAAGCAAAAATGGCTGAACTGGCTGCCAGGCAGAATCCCTATGTCCGGAAAAATGTACCGAAAGCAGAAGCAATTCGTTTTTTTGAAGAAAAGGGGGATGAATATAAACTCGATTTACTCAAAAATTTAAATGACGGAGAAATCAGTTTTTATACTCAGGGTGGATTTACGGATCTCTGTCGCGGACCTCATGTCCCAGACACCGGGTTTATAAAAGCACTCAAACTTACTAACATAGCGGGTGCCTACTGGAAGGGTGATGAAAAAAACAAACAACTCACCCGTATTTACGGGGTTAGCTTTCCTTCAAAAAAAGAACTGGACGAATATCTGTTGATGCTCGAAGAAGCCAAAAAGCGTGATCATCGCAAACTTGGTAAAGAAATGGGCATTTATACGATGGACGACGATGTGGGGCAGGGCCTTGTCCTTTGGATGCCAAACGGCACCGTCATTATCGAAGAGTTGGAGAAACTGGCAAAAGAAACAGAATATGCGGCAGGGTACAAGCGTGTGGTTACTCCACATATTGCCAAAGAAAATCTGTATCTGACCAGTGGTCACCTTCCATATTATCAGGATAGTATGTATCCGCCTATGGAACTGGACGGTACCAAATATTACCTGAAATCGATGAATTGTCCGCATCACCATAAAATATATGCGGCGGAACCTAAAAGTTATAAAGATCTTCCTCTCAGGCTGGCTGAATATGGCACATGCTATCGTTATGAGCAGAGCGGGGAGCTATTCGGACTTATGCGCGTTCGTTGCCTTCATATGAACGATGCGCATATTTATTGCAGTAAAGCAGATTTTGCCAAAGAATTTCTGGCCGTAAATGAAATGTATCTGAAGTATTTCAAAATATTTGGAATTGACAAATATGTGATGCGGTTTAGTCTGCATGATCCTGCAGAACTGGGCAAGAAATATATCAATGAACCTGAGTTATGGCTTGAAACAGAAGCAATGGTTCGAAAAGTGCTGGTAGAATCTAATATCCCCTTTGTAGAAGTAACCGGAGAAGGAGCTTTTTACGGACCTAAGATCGATGTACAAATATGGAGTGCCATAGGCAGAGAGTTTACCCTGGCGACCAATCAGGTGGATTTCGCCCAGGGTAAAAGGTTTAAACTGGAATATACCAACCGAAAAAATCAGCCTGAAACTCCCCTGATCATTCACAGGGCACCATTGGGTACACACGAACGTTTCATAGGTTTTTTACTGGAACATTATGCCGGTAAATTACCATTGTGGCTGGCGCCGGAACAGGTTAAATTGCTGCCTATCAGCGATAAGTATCTCGACTACGCACAAACTGTTTTAGAATCCCTTAAAAATGCAGATATTCGTGCTGGTATCGATGACCGAAGTGAAAAAATCGGGAAGAAGATACGGGACACTGAACTTGCAAGGATACCATACATGCTGATCATCGGCGAGAAAGAAATGACTGAAAATAAAATATCGGTCCGACGTCAGGGTAAGGGAGATTTGGGAGCTCAGGAAATAGAAATATTCATAAGAGACATAAAAACAGAAATCAAACAAAGATCCTAAAAAAATTAAACAGGGATCTTTTATAT
>DATHPV010000510.1:0-3796 GCA_035483495.1 Puia sp. | reverse complement strand
CATTCTGAAGCTTTAAATCTTCTTTCACCAGAATTTCTTAAATTTAGTGACTAAAAAAATCAGTTATGTCAAATCACGACTTATCAAGACGCGCTTTTATACATACAGCAGGCAAAGCAGGTGTGGTTGCAGGTCTTTCAGGATCCGTTCTCACTGCGTTAGCAAATACTGATTCTCCAAAAATCCATAAACTAAACATGCCAGATCCTGTTCCATATAAACAACAACCTCTTCCCTATGCCTATGCTGCATTGGAACCTGCGATAGACGCGATGACAATGGAAATACATTATACCAAACATGCGGCGACTTATGCAAAAAATCTTGCAGAAGCAGTTGACGCAGAAAAAGTGGATGCTTCAAAAGTTTCACTGGAAGATCTGCTTGGATCCATTTCCAAATATTCTGCCAAGATGAGGAACAATGCCGGAGGTCATTATAACCATTCATTGTTTTGGCAGTTTATGACTTCATCCGGAAAAACCACAGCTCCGTCGGCTGCGTTGATGACGGCGATTCAACGGGATTTCGGTTCACTGGATGCAATGAAAACGAAATTCAATGATGCAGGTAAGGGCCGCTTCGGAAGCGGATGGGCGTGGGTGATCTTAAAAAAAGATGGTAAGCTGGATGTAGTTTCTACGCCTAATCAGGATAATCCCCTCATGGATATCAGCGATTCAAAAGGACAACCTCTTTTCGGTCTTGATGTTTGGGAACATGCTTACTATTTGAAATATCAAAATAAGAGACCTGACTATATTACCGCCTGGTGGTCGGTAATTAATTGGGATTTTATCAACAACAGGTTTACCGCCTTGGGATGAATATAACCTGAACCGATTTCGAATTCCTCTATTCAATTTTAAAAATCCAGATTTACTATATGTCAAAAACAAAAGCATATGCTGCCCAGGATGCGCATGGTATACTAGCTCCATGGGATTTTGAACGTCGCGAACCCGGATCCAAAGACATTCAAATTGAAATCCTGTACTGCGGTGTTTGTCACTCGGACCTGCATCAGATTCGAAATGAATGGGGCAATTCAATTTTTCCAATGGTTCCCGGGCACGAAATTGTGGGAAGAATAACTAAGGTGGGAAGCGGCGTGAAAAAATTCAAAGCCGGAGAACTTGCTGGTGTTGGCTGTCTGGTGGATTCCTGCAGGATTTGTGAGAATTGTAAAGAAGGCCTTGAACAATATTGTCTTAACGGAAGCTCAGGAACCTACAATGGAACGGAACAGGACAGGAAGACTCCTACTTATGGCGGTTATTCGAAAATGATTGTTACACATGAAGATTTTGTTTTGCACATTTCCGAGAAGCTTCCGCTGCAAAATGTAGCGCCCCTGCTTTGTGCCGGAATAACGACATATTCGCCCTTAAGACATTGGAAAGTAGGTAAAGGACATAAACTGGCGGTTCTTGGTCTAGGAGGTCTTGGTCATATGGCGGTTAAATTTGGAGTGTCTTTCGGCGCAGAAGTAACAATGCTGAGCTCCTCCCCTTCTAAAAAAGAAGATGCACATAAGTTGGGAGCGCACAAGTTTATTTTAACCAAAGATCCCGAACAACTTAAGCAGGTACAGGGATATTTTGATTTTATCATCGACACAGTATCGGCGCCACATGATTACAATTTGTACCTGGGTTTACTAAAAACGAATGGCGTACAAATCTGCGTCGGAGCTCCGCCCACTCCTGCTGAAATAATGGGGTTTAATTTAATTCTTGGCAGAAAAAGCCTCGCAGGTTCTCTGATTGGCGGTTTACCCGAAACTCAGGAAATGCTTGACTACTGCGCAAAACATCAAATTGTATCTGATATTGAACTGATAAATATTCAGGATGTTCAGGCTTCTTATGAACGTATGCTGAAGGGAGACGTCAAATACCGATTCGTAATTGACCTGGCTTCTTTGTAATATTTTAATTTAAAAATTAAACAGGCAGCCGATACCAATTACATTTGATTTGGTTATATCCAGTGTTTTCATGTAAGAAAACTTAAGTTCTAAATTATGGCTTCCGTGCCCGATACCCATTCGCGCACCAAAATCTGCAGCGGGTCCGAAACCTGCCATCTTACTGGTATAATCATATTCGTATTGATCTGTAGCTGTATATTCATTCGCATGATATCCAAATCCTACACCTGCAAAGAATCCAAACTTGTCTTCAGCTTCTTTGGTTGATCCGGCACCATAATTATAATTAAACATCAGTGGAACATCCAGCATCACCCCCAGTGAATTGTCATCGGGATATTGACTATTATAAGATCCGGAAATTCCAAAACTTATGGGAAGACCTATAGTGAAAGAAGTATTCTCTGTTTCCATGAAACTAACCCTTGGCGAATAAATAATGGCTCCAACAGGATCAGCCGATGAACCTCCGGAAGACTGGAGTACAACATTCACACCGACACCTTGCATAAAAGTTTGCGAAAAAGCCACACTGGACATACATAGCACGAGCGCTGAAAAAATGAATTTTTTCATAATTGGTTGTTTGGGTTAAAATTAAAACGGGCCTGGTAATCTTTTATTGCAGATTCTGATCTAAAAAGCGATCAAATTCGGGAGTATTCAAATGAGATATAGTGGTTTACACTTATCTCTTATTTGTGATAGCTTTTTCAACACTTCTGTCCGGTATCAGCCATCTTGCTGCAACCGTGCAAAAGAGTATCGCTGAATAGAACGTGTTGTAATAAGCAAGTACAATAGCAAAGAGGTAACAAAAAATTGAAAAGATACCTTTACGTCTTGCGCAAGCAAGTGCTTCTGCCAGCTTTGCATTATCTTTTGTTATTCTTTCAATACAAATCTGAAGAATAGTAAAAGATAAACCACAGGTCAGTAAGAGCACGGCGTAAAGAATAACCGTATTCTGGGCATAATGATTTTCTCCCATCCATCCTGTTGCAAAGGGTATTAGTGATAACCAAAATAACAGATTCATATTTGACCAGATTATGGCGGCATTTGTATGAGAGACTGCACCAACCAAAGTATGGTGATTACCCCAGTAAATTCCAATGAAAATAAAACTCAACAGATAGCTGGAAAATATTGGCAACTGTTCGACGAGTGCCTTCCAGCTTGTGTCGTGCGGTATTTTAATTTCCAGAACCATAATCGTAATAATGATGGCGAGTACACCGTCGCTAAATGCCTCCAGCCTGGACTTACTCATATTAGTTTTTGAGGGATGTTATAAAGATAGATTAAAGTAAAGCAGATTAAAATGTTCCGGGCCGGGATAATAAAATGAACTTAATTTTGATTAATTAAAATGATACAACATGATTGACTTGACTATGATCACGACCAGTATTACTCTAGAAGGATATCAAATTACAAAAAACCTCGGAGTCGTAAGAGGTATAACCGTACGATCCAGAAGTTTACTGGGCAATCTTGCCGGTGGATTGCAAACAATTTTCGGAGGAACGATTTCGATATACGTCGATCTATGTGAGAAAACAAGAGAAGAAGCTTTTCAACTCATGATACAACACGCAGGAGAACGGGGCGCAAATGCTGTCATTAATATGCGTTATGATGCAAATGAAGTGATGAACGGAGTAACAGAAGTGCTGGCATATGGCACAGCCGTATTTGTTGAAAGAAAATAATATCGATTAGAATGTGGTTTGTCAGCCCTCCTGTTCTACAATGGATGGATGAAACTGGACAACTGCTTCCTGTATCCATGGTGGAAGATTTTTCTCCTGTACGGTCCACTCATTGTTTACCAGTAACATATTAATATAATAACGATTT
>DATHPV010000509.1:0-2352 GCA_035483495.1 Puia sp. | reverse complement strand
CAGGATAGAAAACTTTCGTCCACCAGCTGCTGTCAGGAATCTGATTATAACCAAATTCTGTCAGAGCAGGGATTTTGTTATGGGCAAAGGCAATGCTGTCGATCATATCCAGTTCCCTGTTAAAGAAAGGGATGAAAACTTCATTTTTCTGAATCGCTCCGGCCTGATAAATATCAAAGCCCAGAATATCTATAAATTCATCACCCGGATATCTTTCGGTGAATTCAACTCCACTGTTAAATTTGTCTGTGTTGAAAGCATATAACAGATGGTGAATTTGTTTTACATTTCTGATATAATGAATCGTGTAACGCCAGAGTTGTTTCATTTCATCCGTTGTACATTGATCCTTACCCCACCAGAACCAGCCACCATTGAGCTCGTGGAAAAGACGAAGTATAACAGGAATCTGTTCTCCATTTTTTGCCTTCAGGCTGTTCAGGAATTCTGCCACACGATCAAGCCAGATTGTATAGAGTGCATTTTTTTCTCCGCCTGTAATATGGAAGCAACGGCCCCTGGTTTATTGTCCCAGGCAGATTTGCCGGTAAGCGGATTATTCAAATGCCAGCTGAGTGTTATAACGCCTCCACGTTCATAAGCTTCCCGGATAAACAATCGCGTTTTTTCAAATGGAACACTGTCGAGATTATAGGAGAGTCCCAGCTCTATCCGGCCCAGATCAAAACCATATAAGGCAGGATACTGACCTGTAATATCACGAATATCACTTCTGCCATTTTCATATTTCCATCCAACTCCGTAACAGGGATCATCCTGATGCCCCAGCAGAGTATTTTTTCCGATCAGTTTATACAGATTCTTATAAAGTGTTTTTGTTTCCTGTGTGGCCAGACTGTCACTGCAGGAAATTTTATTGCTGTTTTGCTGACCGAATAAAAGATGAAAGGGGTAAGAAATACAAAGAAGAAAAATATAGACTGGTTTTAAATTCATATCCCAACGAAACTCTCCAAAGCTATTTTTGATAGAACCTTTAATTAAATACTTTATTAGCTTTTACTAATACTATTTTAATCAGATGTAAGCAGGTTATTACAGTATGCAACTGATTGCAAAAGGATTAATGCTCCCAGACGGGACTAATTATTTAGCTGATTATTGTAATACTTTTTTTACTTTAGTATAGTGAAATCAATTAAAACTCTCCAGCTTATCTGTAGGAAAAACATCAGATATGAAAAATAACTTACTGAGAGAAATCACTCCACTCACCCAGAACGATTGTTTTACACTTTTTTCAAGGGTTAAGACTTCATTTGATTTTCCACTCCATTATCATGAAGAATTTGAACTGAATTTTATCAAGGGGGCGAAAGGTGCGAGGAGAATGGTAGGCGATCATGTGGAAGTCATCGATGATTTGGAATTGGTATTGGCAGGCCCCAATCTCCAGCATGCATGGTTTACCCATCAGTGCAAATCAAAGGAGATTCATGAAATAACGATTCAGTTTCATAAGGATTTGTTTGATGATAAACTGCTGCGGAGAAACCAGTTGAGTTTTATCAAAAATATGTTTGACAAATCTTCCCGCGGTATCCTTTTTTCCAGAGATACCATTTTATCCCTTGCTCCCAGGATTATGGAATTAAATCAGAAACATGGTTTTGACTCTGTGCTGGAACTCATTTCAATTTTGCACGATCTTTCCACTTCCCGTAACCTCCGGATTTTGTCTGATTCCGCATTTACCAATGAGCAGTTTACTTATAACAGTCGTCGAATCGAAAAAACCTTCGACTATATGAACAGAAATTTCGACAAGACGATAACCTTATCGGAGGTTTCCAGATTATCCAATATGTCTGACGTTTCTTTCAGCAGATTTTTTAAACAACGAACGGGAAATACTTTTATAGACAGTTTAACGGAGATAAGGCTGGGGCATGCCAGCCGGATTCTGATTGATTCTACCAACTCCATCGCCGAAGTGGCCTATCATTGCGGTTTCAACAACATCTCTAATTTCAATCGGATTTTCAAAAAGAAGAAGGGATGCACACCAAGAGAATTCCGTGAAAGTTTTTCCGGAACAAGGATTTTTATTTGATTTGAAATTATCCATCTTTGCGTATCAAACCATTTGTATTATGTCTTATGCATTCAAAGAAGATCGTTATAGTAAAATGCAATATCGCCGTTGCGGCAAAAGTGGATTAGACTTACCCGCTGTATCACTTGGCTTATGGCATAATTTCGGAGATATCGATAATCAGCAAACGGCCCGCGATATTCTGCGGCTTGCATTTGACGAAGGGATTTGCCATTTCGATCTGGCAAATAATTACGGACCACCCCAGGGTTCTGCAGAAGAGAATTTTGGGAAAA
>DATHPV010000508.1:0-6193 GCA_035483495.1 Puia sp. | reverse complement strand
TGCATCCGAAAGTATCTGAAGGTCACCCGAACCTTCGATCCACTTACCAGTCACATAATTGCCGATTTTTTTCATACTAAAAACTTATCGGGTTATGGGTTATGGATTTGTTTTAACCCATAATTCATAACCCATAACCCATAACTCATAAAATTACCAACCTAAAATCCATGCGAATATCAACGGTACCACTATCGTCGCATCACTTTCCACAATAAACTTCGGAGTATGGATGTCTAATTTTCCCCATGTAATTTTTTCATTAGGTACTGCACCGGAATAGGAACCATAGGAAGTAGTTGAATCTGAAATCTGGCAGAAATAACTCCAGAATGGTACATCATGCCATTCAAGATCCTGGTACATCATCGGTACAACGCAAATAGGAAAGTCTCCTGCAATACCACCGGCAATTTGAAAAAATCCAATGCCCTTACCCCCTGAGTTCTTCCGGTACCAATCAGAAAGCCAAACCATATATTCAATACCACTCTTCATCGTGCTGGGTTTTAGCTCGCCTTTCACGATATAAGATGCAAAAATATTTCCCATCGTAGAATCTTCCCAACCGCCGACAACGATTGGCAGGTTTTTTTCGGCTGCTGCAATCATCCAGCTGTCTTTTACATCAATCTCATATCCATCCTCCATCACTTTACTTAAAAGGAGTTTGTACATGTATTCATGCGGAAAATAACGTTCTCCATTAGCTTCAGCATCTTTCCATAGTTTAACAATATGTTTTTGAATTTTCCGAAATGCTTCTTCTTCCGGAATACAGGTATCTGTTACACGATTCAAACCCTGTTCCAGCAATTCCCATTCCTGTTGTGGAGTAAGATCACGATAGTTCGGAACTCTTTTATAATGTGAATGGGCCACCAGATTCATAATATCCTCTTCCAGGTTAGCACCAGTGCACGAAATAATATGTACTTTATCCTGACGAATCATTTCGGCCAGGGATACACCTAATTCCGCGGTACTCATCGCACCCGCAAGCGTGACCATCATTTTACCACCTTCAGTTAAATGAGCTTCGTAGCCTTTTGCTGCGTCCATGAGAGCAGCCGCATTAAAATGCCTGTAGTGATGTTCTATATATTGTGAAACTGGTCCTTTTTTCATGATTATATTATGTGGAGGACGAAATTAATCCTTTTAGGCTTAATGCGTAACGCTTAACGCTTAACGCAAAAATTTCAATATTTGGAATATGGAAAATGATCTTTCATTTAAATGATGTAGATATCTCTTTTAACTTCGAAAATCATAAAACTGTTTTAGCGTCAAGCCTTAAGCGTTTAGCTTTAAGCTTTAAAATGTATTTTTAATAAAATGAATTACCTGGCGCATGCTTATCTCTCATTCGAAGATCCGGACATACTGGCGGGTAATATGATCAGCGATTTCGTGAAGGGCAAAAAAAAATTTGACTACCCCCAACGGATTCAAAATGGCATTACACTTCACCGAAAAATAGATGAGTACACCGATACCCATCCGGCAACGAGAGAGGCGAAACAATTTCTAAAAAATTCGGCGGGTTTATATGCCGGGAGTTTTGTGGATATTATTTACGATCATTTCCTGGCAAATGATTCTTATGAGTTTGAGGAAGGCGCGCTGGGTGTATTTTCACAAAATACATATACACAGCTTGGCACCAATGAAAACTGGTTTCCCGAGAAATTCAAAAGATTCTTTTTCTATATGCGTACGCAGGACTGGCTTTTGCATTATGAATCCACGCAGGGCATACATAACAGCTTTATAGGACTGTGTCGCCGGGCGAAGTATATCGATGATCCCGAACCTGTATTTGCTGCTTTTCTCCAAAACTTCGAGGAATTAAAAATGTGTTATGAATTTTTCTTTCCCCACGTTAAATCCTTTGCGTATCACGAACTGCTATACCTTCGCGGAAACTGATACAACCTTACCTTATCAATCGCAAATTCATGTACAAGTTAAAAACACTGCTTTTAGCTGTTTTTTTAAGCTCTCTTGCACAACTAAGCCTCGGGCAGTCTTCTGCTTCTATTCTTGACAAGTCACCAATGGACATGTGTTATTATCCGGTGAATTATCCCATTCTTAAAATTAATAAGAAGGCCGATGATCCGTTGATAGCGCGCGTAATTTATGGCCGCCCTCAAAAAAACGGTCGCGTTATTTTCGGAGATCTGGTTCCTTATGACGTGGTCTGGCGTGCAGGTGCAAATGAAGCCACAGAAATTGAATTTTTCAGGGATGTAAAAATAGACCGCAAAAAAGTTCCAAAGGGACGATACACATTGTATGCAATTCCCGGTAAAGAAAAATGGACGCTGGTATTAAACAAAGAAACGGATACCTGGGGGGCTTTTGGATATGATGATAAAAAAGATGTTCTCCGAATTGATGTCCCAACCAATACTGGTACGGAAATTCTTGAAGTATTCACTATGTGTTTCGAAGGAACAGACAAAAAAAAGACCGATCTTATGATTGGTTGGGATAACATAACAGTACATCTTCCCATCAACTGGTAAAAATTTTTTAACACAGATATTAAAAAGCAATTATGAAATTTGCAACCCGCGTGATTCATGCAGGAATGGAACCGGACCCGAGTACAGGTGCCATTATTCCTCCAATTTATCAGACCTCCACTTTTGTACAGGCAGCTCCCGGTAACAATAAGGGTTACGAATACGCCCGTTCTCAAAATCCAACCAGAAAAGCCCTGGAAGTTGCATTAGCCTCCATTGAGAATGCACGATTTGCACTTTCATTCAGCAGCGGCGTCGCAGCTTCAGACGCGGTTATACGATTGCTCGTACCCGGCGATGAAGTGATCGCTGCAAATGACATGTATGGAGGAACTTTTCGTTTATTCTCTAAAATTTTCGAAAAGACCGGTATTCATTTTCACTATGTGAATATGCAGAATGCTGAGAACATCCGCAGTGTCATAAATGAAAAAACAAAACTTATCTGGACAGAAACGCCGACCAACCCACTCATGAATATTGTGGACCTGGCCGCCGTTTCTACCATTGCCAAAGAAAGGAAATTACTGTTTTGCGTTGATAATACTTTTGCATCGCCCTGTCTCCAGAACCCGCTGGATTTAGGCGCAGATATCGTAATCCATTCAGCTACCAAATATCTTGGCGGCCACAGTGATGTGATTCATGGATGTTTAATGATGAACGATTCTGCTCTGCGCGAGCAACTCTATTTCATTCAAAAATCATGCGGTGCAGTTCCAGGTCCCCAGGATTGTTTCCTGGTATTGAGAGGAATTAAAACTCTGGAACTGCGAATGCAAAGACATTGCGAAAACGGAGAAAAAATTGCGCACTGGCTCCGTAAAAATTCCAAAATAAATAAAGTGTACTGGTGTGGATTTGAAGATCATCCGGGATATGCAGTTGCCAGTAAACAAATGCGGGGCTTTGGTGGCATGATCAGCTTTGAACTGAAAAACGATTCCGTGGAAGAAACAAAAAGAGTATTATCCTCTACTCATTTATTCTCTCTGGCGGAAAGCCTGGGTGGTGTTGAATCTCTGATCAGCCATCCGGCCAGCATGACGCATGCATCCATTCCGAGAGAAGAAAGAATTAAAAACGGCCTGAGTGATTCGCTCATCCGCATAAGTGCAGGTATAGAAGACGCCGATGATCTGATAGAAGATCTCGATCGTGCGATTGGTTAAAATCATGGCAATATTTCCGAATAAAAAAGCACTTCGGGATTTTCTCGAGAAGAAAGTGGTTGAATACAATCATCCTACTTTTATTACGAATGATCCTATATCGGTGCCCCATCGTTTCAGTAAAAAACAGGATATCGAAATTGCGGGTTTTTTTACATCCATCTTTTCATGGGGTAACAGAACCACCATTATCCGGAAATCCAGTGAATTGCTGGTGGCCATGGACAATGCGCCTTATCAGTTTATAAAAAATCACCGGAGCACGGATTTAAAACCTTTCCTGAATTTTAAACACCGTACTTTTAATGCGACCGACCTTCTTTACTTTTTTCAATTTCTACAATACCATTATCGTCAGTCCGATTCTTTGGAAACTGCGTTTCTACCCGGCATTTCCATTCAAAAGGAAAATGAGAAATTACTGTTTCGAAAATCAGGAGAAGGGAGAATGTCTATGGGCTCAGTTTCAAAAAAGAGTGATCTCCCCGGACAGAAAGATTTTGTAAAAAATTCACTCACTGATTTCTATCACCGGTTCTTTTCATTAGAAAATGTACCCCACAGAACACAGAAACATATCGCGAGCCCCGAGAAAAATTCTGCCTGTAAACGTCTGAACATGTATTTGCGCTGGATGGTGCGGACAGATAAAAATGGAGTGGACTTTGGAATATGGAAAAACATATCAGCAGCGGATTTAATTTGCCCGCTGGATCTGCATGTAGCTCGTGTTGCAAGAAAATTCGGTCTTATCAGCAGAAAACAATCAGACTGGGAAACTGCCATGGAATTAACAAGAGCCCTTCGGTCCATGGATAAGAATGATCCGGTAAAATTCGATTTTGCTTTATTCGGACTCGGAGTTGCAGAGAAATATTAAATGGAAATCAGAAAAGCCAGGTCAATCAATACATCAGTTCACGAACTTTTGCTTTGTCTTCCTTTTCCTTTTTCAGGTCGAACATTGTACCGAAAACGCGATCCCAGAAAGTAGTACTCACACCAAATCCTTTGTGGTCATCTTTATAATGATGAAGATGGTGGTTTCTCCAAAGAGGTTTCATCCATTTGAAAGGCGGATTCCATGCATGAATTGCATAGTGCATACTTCCATAAAGAAGGTAACCCAGAATGAATCCTGAGAAAAAGGTGAAAGCATATTCCTTCATGGCCAGATACATGATGCCGAAAATAGTTGAGGCAATAATAATACTGGGAACCGGAGGCATAAAAAGGCGTTCTTTATCTCTTGGGAAATGATGGTGATTACCATGCATTACATATATGAACTTTTGAGCTGATTCACTTTCTGCTACAGCGTGAAAGGCAAACCGATGCATGAGGTATTCGAAGAAAGTCCAGAAAAATCCTCCAGCAGCAAAAGTGAGTAAAATGCCCAGATAGCTGAAATCCAGCTGGAAATGGCTCAGATATATAAAATAGATGATTACAGGTAAGTAGATCCCCCAAATCACCAATGGATGGGTCTTTGTAAGCATTTCCATGTAGCTATTACGGAAAAGCTGCGCCTGCCCCTTATTGTGAATTTTCTCAAACTTCATTTCATGGGATTTATCCGGCAAAAGTAGGTCAAAACACATTAAAAACCAGCCCCTTTACGATGACCGATGGCCGATGACCGATGACCGTACGGTTATTTACTCTATCTGGCAATTGCTTTAGGCTTTAGGCTTTGGGCTTTAAGCTTAAAACGTACATTTGCAGGAATTTAGCAAAAAATATGTCGCACCCCGCTTTATCGGAACAGGAACTTATCCGTCGCGAAAAATTGAAATCTTTAACAGAGTTAGGCATTGATGCCTATCCGGCTGCAGCTTACCCTGTGAATATACACGCTGCTTTCATTAAAGCAAATTATTCAGAAGAAAAAAAGGCTGAATTTGAATCTGTGTGCCTGGCTGGCAGAATTATGAGTATCCGCGATATGGGTAAAGCATCTTTTGCTGTTATCCAGGACAGCAGTGGTCGCATACAGCTTTATATAAAGAGAGATGATATTTCTCCGGGTGAGGATAAATCCATTTATGATAAAATATGGAAACATTTGATCGATCTGGGAGACATAATCGGAGTAAAAGGATATGTTTTCACAACCAAGACAGGTGAAATCTCAGTCCACGTGAAAGAGCTTGTACTGTTGTCCAAATCTCTCCGTCCAATATCTATTGTTAAAGAAAAAGAAGGTGAAACCTTCGATGCTGTAACAGATCCGGAATTTCGCTATCGTCAACGTTATGCTGATCTTATTGTAAATCCCCATGTAAAAGAGGTATTTATTAAAAGATCTAAAATGATTAACAGCATGCGCGATTTCCTGAATGCTGCTGGTGCACTGGAAGTTGATACCCCGGTTCTTCAAACTATCCCCGGCGGTGCGGCTGCCCGTCCTTTTATTACACATCACAACGCCCTGGACATCCCGTTTTATCTCCGAATTGCCAATGAACTTTATTTAAAAAGGCTCAT
>DATHPV010000507.1:0-4984 GCA_035483495.1 Puia sp. | reverse complement strand
TCTTTTCCCAGTGGTTTCAAAACGTAAACCTGGCAACGGCTAAGCAGAGCGCTGTTTACTTCAAAGGAGGGATTTTCTGTAGTTGCACCTATCAGGGTTAATACTCCTTTTTCTACTGCACCCAGGAATGCGTCCTGCTGGCCCTTATTAAAACGATGTATTTCATCGATAAAAAGGATGGTATTGTCTTTTTGCCGGGCTTCCTCAATTACTTCACGAACTTCTTTCACGCCCGAGGAAATTGCACTCAGGGTATAAAAGGGTGAATGGAGGGTATGAGCGATAATGTTGGCAATAGTTGTCTTTCCTGTGCCGGGCGCCCCCCAGAGAATCATGGAAGGTATTTTACCATTTTCAAGAGCCGTTCGCAGTATGCTGCCCTTTCCTGTAAGGTGTTTTTGACCTACAAGCTGGTCAAGTGATTCAGGACGAAGGCGTTCTGCCAGCGGCGCAGGGATGGATGACATAGAAAAAGTTTACCTTTAATAAACAACAAGTTAGCCTTTTTAAGGTTTTATATAAGTGGAAGACCTTACCATGAAAACCCATATTCTAAATTTAAGAGCTTTTTTTGCGGGTCTGGTATTTATGACCGGCAGTGCGTTCAGCTGCCTTGCTCAACAGTTGACGGCAGTTCAGAATTACGGGGTTAACCGCCCCGGGGTCGTGATGGTGCGTACCGTTTTTTCAGCCGACGTATATGTCAATAAAATAAGGCTGGATTCACGGCATTTCAACCACCTGGTGGATTCGATACGGAAAGTGGATAGCAGCGGTGTGATATATACAGCAGAGGAAAAGCTGGATATCGTTTTAAAAGAGATTAACAATCACCCCAACCTTTTTTTTAAAGCGTCTCTCGATTATATAAAAGAACCTGAAGAAATCACTTCCAGCGGAACCGGATTTCTCGTTACAGCCGACGGATATGTAGCAACGAATTGTCACCTGATAGACCGCGACAATGCTTTTATACATCGTCAGTTTTTCCTTTCGGCCTTTCAACAGATTACAGATGCCAATATTTCTGCATTGGAAAATGCCTGGGCTACCCGATTTTCCGAGCAGCAGAAGACTATCTTAAATAATACTTACGCTTCCATTTATGCGCGTTTGTTTTCGATGGCACTCTATGATTTGAAAAAAGATATTTATATAGAATATAGTGTCGATACAGACAGCGGTAAAACGAGTTCCATCAAAAAATCTGCGCAGGTAATTATAAAAGGTCAGCCGATGCCGGGTAAGGATATTGCGATTCTTAAAATGGATGGCGACAGCACCCTGCCAACTTTAACCATCGCAAAGGACGAGCTTCCAAAAGTGGGAGAACAGCTTTATGTTTATGGATTTCCAAGCCCTGTTACCAACAATAATTACGTAGCTACAGAATCAGCCATAGAACCAACTCTTACTACCGGGATTGTAAGCGCTTTGAAGAATTCAGTAGCTGGTTGGCCCTTGATACAGATGGATGCGAATATTAACCGCGGTAGTAGTGGAGGACCGGTATGTAACGAAAAAGGCGAAGTAGTCGGATTGACTACATTTGGCAGTATTGAAACCAGCGGCGGATTGGCTGCAGGATTAAATTTCGCGATTCCCGTATCCATATTGCAGGAATATCTCGACAGCGCCGGTGTCACGGCGGCTCCAAGCGAAACGTCGCTCATATTTGGCGATGCAGTAGTAATGTATGACCGGCAATTTTACCGGGACGCTTTATCTAAATTCAGAAAAGTAGATGAACTCAATAAACATTTCCCCGGCCTTGCTTTCTATATAAAGGATGCGGATAAAAAACTCCATCAAAACGATGAAAAAAAAGCTTCTATGATTCGTGTTGACTTGCTGGTATTCGGACTTTTTTTATTCGGTGCAATCGTTTTATTGAGATATCTGCGAAAAAGAGGTTTAAAGCTGAAGGCGTATAGCTCAAAGCAGAAGGCGTAAAGCTCAAGCAGAACGCTGAACGCGAAACGATTAACGTGTTACGACGAACGAGTCTCGTAAAATCAAAAAAACATTTAATAGTTAGTATTCCGCGTTAAGCGTTAAGCGTTCCGCGTTCAGCGTAAAAGAGCTAAATTCGCCCTGGTAAAGAAAAATGAATAATCCTGTCGCTTCTTATATAGATCATACATTACTGAAACCTGTTTGCACATCGGCGGATATAAACAAATTATGCGTTGAAGCAATCGATAATACATTTGCCGCCGTTTGTGTTCCACCATTTGTAGTGAAACAGACTGCCCGGGCTTTAAAAGGAACTGCCGTAAAAACGGCGACGGTTATTGGATTCCCAATGGGTTATTCTTCATTGGATTCAAAGATTACTGAATCGCAAAATGCCATCACAGATGAAGCTGATGAACTCGATGTTGTAATTAATTTAATCGCTCTGAAAAACGGCGACTGGTCCTATCTTGAAAAAGAAATGAAAGCCCTGGTTTCGCTTATTCACGAAAGAGGAAAAATTATAAAAGTGATCGTGGAGAGTGGCGTCCTTTCACGAAACGAATTAATTCAATGTTGCGAAATATATGGTAAGATGAATATCGACTTTATGAAAACGTCTACGGGATACGCGGAAAAGGGAGCTTCCGTATCAGACGTTACACTGATGAGAGAAAAACTTCCTTCACACATAAAGATCAAGGCCTCGGGCGGTATCCGGCATTTTAATTTTGCAGCTGAACTTATTGAAGCGGGCGCCAACCGTATTGGATGTAGTGCCAGCCTGCAAATAGTGGCAGAGGAAAAATTCGGCATTGTTAACTGAGCATCAATATGAAAATATTCTTAGTATTGGTTTTAATTTATAACGGTTCGGTATATGCGCAGGATTCTCTTATTTACAGGGATCCACGGGTAGATTCCCTGATTAAAAAACAGATTCAGATCAATGAGATCACAACAAGGGAAAGCCGCCGGAACATTCCTGGTTTTCGGATTCAGGTTGCAAGCTCAAATGACCGGAATACCGTTTTTACAGCTAAAACGAAAATGTATCAACTTTATCCGGAATTAAAACCTTACCTTATTTACCAGCCGCCAAATTATAAATTGAAAGTAGGGAACTTCAAAACTCAGGAGGAAGCGGATCCTTATTTGCAAAAACTTACTCAGAATTTTCCATCGGGGGTTTATCTTGTTCCTGATATTATTGAAGTGAAACCCGACTAATTATCAAATATGCTGATAGAAAAAATCCGCTCGCTTGCAAAACAATACGCTCCGGAGACCATTGAAATCCGGCGACATCTGCATGCTCACCCTGAATTGAGTTATAAGGAATTTCAAACTTCGGCCTTAGTCCAGGAGAAGTTGAAAGGAATGAATATCCCTTACGAGATTAAAGCAACTACCGGTGTGGTAGGATTGATAAAAGGGAAAAATCCCGACAAAAGAATAATTGCCCTGAGGGCAGATATGGATGCGCTACCCATCCGGGAAGAAAATACGGTTCCTTATAAATCACAGAACGATGGCATTATGCATGCCTGCGGGCATGACGCACACACCAGTATATTATTGGGTGCGTCTAAAATATTGCAGGAGCTAAAATCAGAATGGGAGGGAACAGTAAAACTCATATTTCAACCTGGTGAAGAGAAAAATCCGGGAGGTGCCAGTCTGCTGATCAAAGAAGGGGTGCTGCACAACCCACAGCCACAAGCGATATTCGGACTACATGTACATCCGGGGCTGGAGATAGGCAAATTCAGTTTCCGTGGCGGTCCTTCCATGGCAAGTGCGGACGAAATCTATATCACGGTAAAAGGAAAGGGCGGACACGCAGCCACTCCGCATCTTACAGTTGACACGGTTCTGGTTGCATCTCATATAGTTGTTGCATTACAACAGGTAATAAGCAGAAACAAGAATCCATTTTCCCCTTCAGTACTTTCAATCAGTTCTATTCAGGGAGGTTTCACAACCAATGTGATTCCCTCAGAGGTAAAACTCATGGGAACCTTTCGTGCGATGGATGAAACCTGGCGATTTCAGGCACATAAACTCATACATAGAATTTGCAAAGGCATCGCTCAGGCGATGGGCGCGGAAATAGATGTGTTGGTAGACGTCGGATATCCTGTTGTAAATAATGACACAGAATTGTATCCTATTGCGCGAAAAAAAGCAGAGGAGTTTGCCGGCAGTGAAAACGTTGGAGAAACGGAAGTACGCATGGGTGCTGAAGACTTCGGATATTACACGCAGGAAATCCCGGGTTGTTTTTACCGAATCGGAGTCATGAATGAATCAAAGGGTATTACTTCCAGCGTGCACACACCCACATTTAATATAGATGAATCCGCCATAGAGAAAGGGATGGGAATGATGGCCTGGCTTGGTGTCAGCATTTACGAAATGAATAACCTGTCCCAATAATTAATATGCAAAACAAGCAACTTAGGAGGGAAGAGGCACTCGAATATCATTCAAAGGGCAAACCGGGCAAAATTGAAGTAGTGCCTACCAAGGAAGCAAAATCCCAGAGAGATCTTTCGCTTGCCTATTCTCCCGGTGTCGCAGAGCCCTGCAAGGAAATTGCCCTGAATAAGGAAGAGGTTTATAAATATACCGCCAAAGGAAATCTGGTGGCTGTTATCACCAATGGAACAGCGGTACTCGGCCTAGGAAATATTGGGCCTGAAGCTTCGAAACCGGTAATGGAAGGGAAAGGAGTTTTGTTTAAGGTATTTGCAGATATAGATGTTTTTGATATCGAAATCAATGAAACAGATCCAGAAAAATTTGTGCAGATCGTAAAATCATTGGAGCCGACATTCGGCGGCATTAACCTGGAAGATATCAAGGCACCTGAATGTTTTTATATTGAAAGGGAATTACGGGCTTCATTAAAAATCCCCGTGATGCACGACGATCAGCATGGTACTGCTATCATCAGCAGTGCGGCACTTATCAATGCACTGGCTTTGCAAAAGAAGAAAATAGAAAAAGTAAAATTCGTCATAAA
>DATHPV010000506.1:0-6661 GCA_035483495.1 Puia sp. | reverse complement strand
AAAAAAAGTTGCCAAAAAATTGTCCGATGAATCCGGAAACACCAAACTCTTCGATGTTGCTGAAAGACTGGAGTCAGTGATGTGGAAGGAGAAGAAAATGTTTCCGAACCTTGACTGGTTCTCAGCAGTGTCTTACCATTTGATGGGCATTCCAACCGAAATGTTTACACCGTTATTTGTTATCTCCAGGGTAACAGGTTGGTCCGCTCATATTATTGAACAGAGACAGGATGGAAAAATCATTCGCCCAAGCGCAAATTATACGGGCCCCGACGATTTACAATTTGTACCCATAGATCAAAGAAAATAAACAAAAATGTCATCACAGATTTCGAATGAAAGACCGCAACCCGATAAAGTGCTAACTGATATAGTGGATTATGTTTTGAATTATGAAATTAAAAATGACCTGGCCTGGAAAACAGCACACTATTGTTTGTTGGATACATTGGGTTGTGGTCTGGAGGCGTTGACTTATCCTGCCTGTACAAAATTACTGGGTCCGATTGTACAGGGCACTGTCGTTCCCCACGGTGCAAAAGTACCGGGAACACAATTCCAGTTAGATCCCATACAGGCTGCATTTAATATAGGCACGATTATCCGGTGGCTGGATTTTAATGATACCTGGCTGGCGGCGGAATGGGGACATCCTTCTGACAATTTAGGTGGCATCCTTGCCACTGCAGACTGGCTTTCAAGAACTTTTATTGCAGATGGAAATCCCGCCTTACTGATGAAAGATGTACTGGATGCCATGATAAGGGCCCATGAAATTCAGGGTGTTTTAGCTCTCGAAAATTCATTTAATAAAGTAGGATTGGATCACGTGATTTTGGTAAAAGTCGCTTCAACAGCAGTCGTTGGAAAGTTAATAGGGCTAACGAGAGAAGAATTAATCAATGCTGTATCGCTTGCTTTCGTCGACGGACAGTCATTACGAACATATCGTCATTCACCCAATACAGGCAGTCGTAAATCCTGGGCTGCAGGAGATGCAACTGCCAGAGCGGTAAGACTTGCGCTCATTGCAAAAACCGGAGAGATGGGTTATCCCTCTGTACTCACGGCCAAAATCTGGGGCTTTTATGATGTATCATTCAAAGGGAAAGAATTTAAATTTCAAAGGGGATATGGGTCTTATGTAATGGAAAATATTCTATTTAAAATTTCCTTTCCTGCTGAGTTCCACGCCCAGACTGCAGTAGAAGCGGCCATGACGATACATGGGCAATTGAAATTATGGGATAAAACAACTTCCGATATTAAGAAAATCACGATCCGTACGCATGAAGCCGTTATACGGATCATCGATAAAAAAGGACCATTAAACAATCCCGCAGACCGCGACCATTGTATTCAATATATGATTGCTATACCTTTGCTTTATGGAAGATTAACGGCGGCTGACTATGAAGACGATATTGCTTCCGATTTAAATATTGATATGCTGAGAGACAAAATGGAATGTGTTGAAGACGCTCAATTCACAAAAGATTATCTTGACCCTGAAAAACGATCTATCGCCAATGGGTTAACAGTTCTTTTCAAGGATGGTACAGGACTGGATGAAGTAGTCGTGGAATATCCTATAGGACATAAAAGAAGAAGAGAGGAGGGGATACCGGAATTAATAAATAAATTTAAAATCAATCTTGCCAGGAAATTTCCGGAGAAGCAGCAGCAAAATATATTGGAAAATACTTTGGATTATGAACGTCTACTGTATACACCCGTGGATGAGTTTGTCGACTTAATGGTGATTTAAAAAAAATATTATGTCAGTTCAAAGGGAAAAATTGATTTTACCGGAAGGAGGCAAAAAGTTATTGCTGCATTCCTGCTGCGCACCCTGTTCCGGAGAAGTAATGGAAGCGATTATTGCTTCGGGGATAGATTTTACGATTTTCTTTTATAATCCGAATATTCATCCAAAAAAAGAATACGACTTACGCAAAGATGAAAATATTCGTTTTGCAGAAAAACACAATATTCCTTTTATCGATGCCGACTATGACGTGGACAATTGGTTTGAACGCGCTAAAGGAATGGAAATGGAACCCGAACGTGGTATCCGTTGTACGATGTGTTTTGACATGCGTTTTGAGAGAACAGCTTTATATGCTTTTGAAAACGGGTTTGACATTATTTCAAGTTCTCTGGGCATTTCGCGATGGAAAAATTTTGATCAGATAAACGATAGCGGCACCAGGTCTGCATCGCATTATGAAGGGATCAGATATTGGACCTACAACTGGCGCAAGAAAGGCGGGTCGGCCCGTATGCTGGAAATCAGCAAAAAGGAAGAATTCTATATGCAGGAATATTGCGGTTGTGCTTACTCGTTAAGGGATACCAACAAATGGCGAATGGAAAACGGCCGGGAAAAAATCAGGCTTGGTGAAAAATATTACGGGATAGAGTAACCCTTACATTCAAGATCCGGAAAATTGAATCATTTCTGATCGCCTGATTCTTTTATTTACCGGTAGACCTTTCCAACACAAATTTCGAACAACCGTCTCTCGCAGAAAGGTAGATCTGGTTGTAATTACAAAAACCATCCCGATCACGTACGGAAGCAAATCCTGAACTCATCACTTTTAGTCCGGGATATTCTTTCTCAATGATCGACGGATCATTTTGGAAATATTTGCAATGCTGACAGCCCGGCACTGAATTTCCCGTTTGAAATAAATTAAAAATTTTCATTCTTTAATGTGTTGCAACAACAGACCAATAGTGTCCGAAAACAATTACCGACAGAATATATCCTAAAGCCACGTTTACAATTACGCCAACTGTGAATGCGATAAAGGGTTTGATACCTGCATTGGCCAATTCGCGAAACCGTGTAGTAAGTCCGATACTTAAAAAGCTAAAACTGAACGCCCATGTTCGTAACGACGTGATGGGAGCGATCAGGGATGGTTTCACCAATTTATTATAATCTCCCAAAGTATTTCCATGAACGATTAACGTTGTGAGGATCGAAGCGATAAGGAACCCGATTACGAACTTTGGAAATCGCCACCATATCTGTCCGACCTGAACTTTTGAATTCGTTTCTGTGCGCTCCCAATATGTTACTGAAATAATCGCCAACACAAATGCCCAGATACCTATCCAGATATCTCTGCCAATTACTTTAATCAATGTGTAAGATGCGATCGCCTGGTCTGCTGTTCCGGTAATACCTAAACCTTTTCCAGCTAATCCGCCATAGGACTGGGCCGCAGCCAGTCCCGCAGCATCTGCAAATTCCGACGTTCCGATCCATGCGCCACCTACTCCCGTAGGCAGGTGAAGAGTTCTCGAAACCAATGGCAGTGCAAAAATGAGGATGATCGCATAAAATATCACAAGGCTTATAGCGATGGGCGGATGTTCCTTCTTTGCCCTTACAGCACCGGCTACTGCAATCGAAGCTGAAACTCCACATACAGCACCGCCTGCGCCCAATACTGCAGCTAATCTTTGATCAAGACCCAGTTTTCGCGCAGTTAAAAAGATAACAAAAAATGTAACCAGGGAAACGATGGAAGCCTGCAAAATGGCAACAGGTCCAGCCCATATAATTAATGTGAAAGGCAAAGTGGCTCCGAGTAATACGATGCCAAGTTTAATATAAAATTCTACGCGGAAACCCGCGTCGAGCCAGCGGGGTAATCCGATTACATTCGAAATAATTAAACCCAGGACAAGAGCAACCAGTGGTGGTTCCAGATTATATTTACTGGCCTGATCCCAATTGCCGGCAAAATAGATAATGGTTGATAGTATAAAGACAAAAATAAAAGATGGAATAAACGCCCTTGGTTTTTGCCCGATGAATGTAATCACAATGCTGAAGAGAATCAGGAAAGCAATCAGAAGTGCGAGATACCTGATCGCGTTCGTTGAAAATTGTGAACCAAGTTGCGGCAAGGTTGACCATTTGGACGGAGATACTGCAATCCATGAGATGCTGGAGCCATTGCTGTAAAATACATAGGCGAGAATAACAATACCGAGACCAAGCCAAACCGCCCACCAATCTTCCTTAGACCAGAATTCCTGCCAGCCGGAAGTTTTATTAACAGCGTTTACTTCTGTATTAAAATCTGCCATTTGAGTTGTTGGTTTATTAATGGGTTTTTTTTATGCCGGATATAATTTCAAAAATGAAAATAGTCCGATTAAATAAATCTACCAAATTAATAGACTGTTAAGTTTTAGAGAAGACGGGAATATAATGCCTGAGTTATTTGGATGTTTTGTATGAAATGGCACCAATTATGCAGCATATATATATTTGCAGATCCATTCCGGAGTATCTGACCTTCCACCATTTTTATTCGCGCAGAACATACACTATCAGGTGTGCTTCGTATTTGCTTCAATATTTATTCTTAATTAGTCCGGGGTAAGTCCGGGGAGATGCCGGACTTACCCCGGACTAAGTATTTAAAAATATCAAACGATACCAGAAGGAGAGAGCTTTAATTTTTAATGTTGTTATTCTTTTACCAACATTTTCAGGCTAATGGTTTTTGAAGTCGTATGTACACGCACAAAATAAACGCCAATTGATTTGTTAGTCAGATCGAAATTTGATTGAAAGCTGGTTGATTTGAATACCTTTTCACCCAGGGCGTTAAATATTTCTATTGAAGTAATTTGACTTCTGTCACCGTCATATGACAATTCGAATTTTCCGGTGGTAGACGGATTGGGGTAAAGAATCAAATTTCCGGAATCATCGTCTCCACATTTTTTAACCTGAATAATCTTTCCGTAATCTATATTTCCATCTAAACTGGTTTGTTTTAATCTGTAATATGATATTGCGTCAACCGGGGATTGGTCGGTATATGTGTAAGTATATATCAATGATGACTTTTCAGCTTCCTGAACTGTTTCAATTGTCTTCCATGTTTGTTGTTCTGCGCTTCGTTCTACGGTGAAATAATTATTATTTGTTTCAGTTGTCGTACTCCAGTTCAGGAGTACATTCTGATTATCGCAAACGCCGGTAAAAGAGAGCAACCCAATTGGAAGAATACTGCCTCCGCCTGGTAATATAAACGCCATTGAACCATAAATTGAGACTGCTCCCGTAGTTGATAAGGCTCTTCCTTCCAGTACACCACCTGCTCCTAACGAAATGGCTGCATTATTTGCAATAATAGTTCCTTTCATCATCGTTCCGGCAGCCATGGGAACTGCGCCTTCTACTTTCCAGAATATATTGGCCGACTGTGCGCCGTTGATCAGGAGTATTTGAGAAGAAGCATTTGTTGAAAATGCGCCGCCTATTTTAAAAACGAAAATTGCATTCGAATCCCCCTGCGCATCCAGCGTCAGGTCTGCGTCCAGGGAAGCCGCAGCCGGCAAGGAATACACTCCGGGAGTTAAAACCTGTCCGTCTCCAAGTACAGGTCCGGGAAAGAAAGAAGGGACATCGCTATTTAACTGATTATAAGCAACCAGCAAGTCTGCAGATGCTTGTGTGGTTACTGCATCTGCATTGTATATCAAACCGTTCAGGCCACCAAAGCCTGTAATGGCACCGGCACCTGATCCTACATTACCTGTAATATTTGAAATACCCGTGCTGCCTACCGCACCAGTGGTCGTGAAGAGTACAAAATTGGAAGCTGTGCCCAGGTTGGGTGCCTGACCGAAAATTAAGCAGGGGAAGGATATTATAGTAACGGTAAGCACAACAATGTAAATCAGATTGTTTTTCATAAGTTGGATTTAGGTTACGGCTGAAAATATCTTATGCCGGGATTAAAAAAAGTGACCACTGAATTTTCGCGCAGGATATTGGACTCCGAACCTTTCTGAACTGATTATATGGACTGGTTTTTTGGAGAATACGAGATTCAATGGCCACTGTGGTTTCACAGAAAAGTATATTGGATTTCTAATTCTTAGTCAACTATATATTCGGTTTTATACATTTGTAAACAATTTTGTTTTGTTCGACCCTCCTGAGGAGCATTCTATAAATTTCTTTACAGATGCCCCTCATTATAGGTTGAAGGTGGGGTTTGGGCTTCGATGTATGTTTTTTCATAGGATTTGAATAGGTGCTACTAAGCGGAAATAGGGATATTGGATTTATGTCAAAAAATTGATTTCTGTTTTTACTTTTGTCCTGAATCATAAAGGAACACTAATCAGAAATGGAAATAAATAGAACATATTGTGAATAAAATGTACGTAAGTCTGCAGCATTATTGTAGCTGAAATCCTAAAATATCTAAGGGTTTATATGTATGACAAACAGACAGGATTACGATTATAACGAACTCCCATAGGAAGGGTTGGAAAATATATGTTTGTCGTCAATAGGGATATTGATCATCAGGGAACATCCATATCCTGGTGAAGTTTTCAGGATTACCTTTCCATTGTCAAGCCGGGTGCGTTCATAAATATTAGATAAGCCAAGGCCACGTTTGGTATTTGTTGAATCAAATCCTACTCCATCGTCCTGAATTAATAATCGCAGCTGACTATTGATACAATCCAGCGATATGGCCACATTCTTTGCTTTACTATACTTAACTATATTCTTTACCTGTTCCTGTATTATCCGGTATAGTGTTATCTTTTTATTTTTACTTAATGATTCCACGTCACATTTTTTACTGTGCGTGAAAGAAATATT
>DATHPV010000505.1:0-4445 GCA_035483495.1 Puia sp. | reverse complement strand
TCGAACCCGTGTGCTCCCACAAGATCTACAGAGGGTTTCAGCGAAAACTGGAACCCTTTTTATTTTCATAAGGTTTCATCAACATTTTATTAAATCCCGGCTCCATAATCAGCAATCAGGCTGAATATTTTTCCAACTGAGATAGTCGGAACTCGCGATTCACCGTGAATCAAGGTAGGTGAAGAATTCTGTCTAATTAAAACGACTATCTTATATTTATAGTGGCTGCGAAGAAAAAGACATAGGTTGAATCCAATTGGGGAATATAAACTGTTGAAAATCCTTTAAAACTTAAAAAATGAAAAAACTTCTCCCCTTCATTACCGTGTGTATCTCCTTTGGTTTATTTTCATTTTATCCCTCTCCCGTTCCCCGATCACTATCTCACTATAAAAAAAATCTGAATAAAAACGATCTCCTGAATTCAACTCTTTATCCTTTGTATATTGAAAATACGAGGTCTAATCCTCAATTAGGCAAACTTCTCAGATTGGAAAAAAGGGGATTTTTTACCAATCGTTTTAACAAAATAGTTTTTCAGTTCTTTTACCAGAACGATCAAAACGGATTTTCTCTGACTGCTTATGTTGGAAAAAGAACAAATCGAACTTTTGATTCAACTGTGCAATTCACATCATATACAAATTCATGTAGTGGGCAAACATCTGTTGACATTGGACCGAATATCTATCTGGGTGACATCGAGTTAGTTGACCAGAAAGCAGCCATCAAGAAATTAGAAGCGCTTAGTCCGGACTCATCGCAATATAAATATATTATTTTCAAGCCTGCATTAGAAACCCAAACTACAAATGCGATCACGAGGGTTTCCGTAAATTATAAGCTGTATGCTGTTTCTTCCCTCACCGATATTTGCAATATTAACGATGCTGCTAAATCATCGTATTTGAATGTTACAGTAATCCCCGTTTCCGGAAACCCCTCACCACCCCACGGCGGAAATTGATCATGCCTGAATTTCTGACTAAAATATTAGACTGGTCTGAGGTTTGGGCGTTATTTATTCCTCTACTTGCCTTGATGTTAAAAAGAGAACAACCGCGGTTTTTGAAACCCGTCATCGTTTATTTGTGGATAGCGCTGGTGCTTAATTTTATTGGGGACACAATTGGCGACTTTAAAGTTTATTTACCCCACTGGTTACACAGCAACAATGTACTCTACAATTTTCATTCGCTGATCAGGTTTTTTTGCTTCAGTTATTTCTTTCTGTTACTTGGTAAAAACTTCAAAAGTCCGGTTAATAAATTGATCAATTTTGCAGCGCTTGGTTTTATCATTTACAATTTTATATTCCTTGAAAATTTCATCAACTTCCACCATTTAAGTGGAAATCTGCTGGCTACAGAAGCGTATGTATTGCTCATCTATTGTATACAATATTATCTTTTTCAGTTAAAGACCGATACCATAGATTTTAAAAGAAAAAAAGACTTCTGGGTTGTTACGGGCCTCAGTATATATGTGGTTGTTAACTTTTTCGTGTTTCTTTTTTATGTTCCCATGCTTACGGAGAATCCAAATCTGTCTGAGCAGATGTGGAGTGTTCATAATCTGGCATATATTACCTTATGTATCTTTATAGCCAAAGCTTTTTATGTATCTGCTTGACATGGATATAGAATATCGGGTAATCATTGGCATTTCTGCCATGATCCTGCTTTTTGGCAGTTTCCTGGTTTCTTTTATCAGTAGTCAGCGCAAAAAACTACAGTATCACAAAGATCTGGAAGCTTTGCACGAAGAACAACGACAGACTTTGACAAACCAAAACACACTTCTTGAAAAAAAAGTAGAAGAACGAACGGCTGAACTTAAGGAGCAGAAAGAAGCCTTACAGCACTCACTTTCGGAACTTAAGCTTACTCAAAACCAGTTAGTGCAAAGGGAAAAAATGGCTTCGCTCGGTGAACTAACGGCGGGCATCGCGCACGAAATTCAGAATCCGTTAAATTTTGTCAATAATTTCTCCGAGATTAATACCGAACTACTCGCAGAAATGAAGGGTCATCTTTCAAAAGAAACTTTATCAAAAGACGACAATACCCAGATCAACAACTTAGTATCCAACGTTTCAGATAATTTTGAAAAAATAGTGCAACATGGCAAACGTGCGGACGCTATCGTGAAAAGCATGCTTCAGCATTCACGAATGAACCCGGGTGATAACGAATTGACTGATGTAAATCAACTTTGTTCTGAATATATCAAACTGAGCTATCAGGGCTTTCGTGCCAGAAACAAATTATTTAATACTCAAATAGAAACTGATTTTGATCAGAATCTCGATAAAATAAATATCAACGCCCAGAGCATTGCCCGGGTCGTATTAAATTTATTAAACAATGCTTTTTACTCCATGGATGAAAAGAAAAAGAAACTGGGCGAAACATTCAAACCGGTGGTTGTAGTACGTACAATAAGAGAATCCGATCATTTTATCATACGAATACGGGATAATGGCGTCGGCATTCCTGAAAAAATCATCGATAAAATATTTAATCCCTTCTTCACTACAAAACCTTCGGGACAGGGAACCGGGCTCGGTTTGTCGCTCAGCTACGATATCATAAAAGCTTTGGGTGGTGAATTAAAAGTCTCATCTTCAGAAGGGGAATTTGCTGAATTCAATATGATCGTACCAATCGCTCATCAGTAATGAAAGAATATTTCCAGTTACAATTCAGACGGCAAATCAGGATGATCCGGGGTTTCGGAGCAAATCCCTTTTTCGGGATTTTGGTCGGGATAGGAGTGTTTATTTGGGTTTCCTTTATTCTCTTTAAAAAAGTTTCTTGCCCTCAGTATTTCTATTCTTTCATCTGTCTGGTAATGGTTTCTACAGCAGGAGAGAAATCGAGAAATGAGTTCCTGCAAACCATATTTACGAATGGAAAATACCGAATTACGAGACTGCTGGAGAATATCATTTTTGCTATTCCTTTTTTCATTTTCCTGCTTTATAAAAATCAACTGCTGATCGGATTCATTACCATTTTAATGAGTTCATTTTTTTCTTTGTTTAACAGCGGTACGAAATCTTCCCTTGTAATCCCCTCTCCTTTTTCTAAAAAACCTTACGAGTTCACTGTTGGATTCAGAAGAACTTTTTGGCTGCTGATTATTTTGTTTTCGGTTTCCGTTATCTCCATCATCTACCACAATTTCAATCTGGGTATTTTCTGTTTGATGGGATCCATCCTGGTTAGCCTTACTTATTATACCGGTCAGGAACCCGTGTTTTATGTGTGGATTTATTCTCAGACACCTAAGGAGTATTTAAAAGGGAAAATAAAAACGGCTCTGCGTTATAGTTTTTTCATGAGCCTCTTCATTGCCGTTCCACTTGCTGTTTTTAATCCTTCCGGGATCTGGGTGATTTTATTAGTTATGCTGATCGGGCAGTTATATATGATTCTCATCGTAGCAGGCATCTATGCCAATTTTCCGGTTCGGCTAAACCTGATCCAGAATATTCAGATAGGAATAAGCATATTATTTCCTCCTTTCCTGATATTCTCTATCCCTAATTTATATTCACAATCTCTAAGAAGACTAAATACCCTGTTGAAATGATCCGATTAACTGAATTGTCCAAATCATATGGCGATCACGAAGTACTGCACGGGATCAGTTTAAGTTTTAATAAAGGAGAAATACATGGCATCATTGGTGAAAATGGAGCAGGCAAAACAACGTTGTTTAAATGTGTGTGTGGACTGGAAGATTTTACCGGGAAGGTTGAATACGATGGCGGTGTATTAAAAAATCAAACAGGTTTTTTACCAACCAATCCATACTATCTCTCTCACATGACCGCCATGGAATATCTCAGATTACTTTGCAATGCAAGGGGGATAGTCAATAAAAATATAGAAAAGTATAATCTTTTTGAATTACCGTTGGGTCAATACGCCGAAACCTATTCTACAGGCACGCAGAAGAAACTGGCCATTACCGGTTTGCTCCTTCAAAAGAATGAAGTTTTTGTTCTCGACGAACCCTTCAATGGCGTAGACATTTCCAGCAACATGATGATTCAGGATATTTTACAAAAACTGAAAAAGCTCAATAAGACAATCATACTCTCCTCCCATATATTTTCAACACTTCAGGATTCCTGCGATTTCCTGCACTATCTGAAAGAAGGAAAAATTAAATACAGTCTGCCAAAAGGTAGTTTTGAGACCATCGAAAATGAAATGAAGAATGGTAGTTTATCCATCGATATGATTGAATCCATTTACTCTCCCGATCCCGATCAGATCCCGGGAAATAACTAAGTGATTTTAAAATGTGTGTCTAAACATTGACGGCCGTCAATTTGCAGATCCCAGGTACAATAATTATTGACACATAAGCGTTTACCCCAATCTGCGCCTAAGGGTTTACCCTTAGATCCAATTCCAATATTGTATATCCTA
>DATHPV010000504.1:0-10971 GCA_035483495.1 Puia sp. | reverse complement strand
AACAGCAGTACATTAAATCTATCAAGGTACTCAGGAACTATTTATAACTGGCTCTCATCGACCGACAGCGTCACATGGTCTGTGATCCCTGACCTTTCCACTCAATACATTGCCGCAAACCTAAATTCGAAAACGATGTATGAAGTAGTCGTTGGGAAAGGCACGGTATGCCCACCGGATACGAGCAGTGTCGCTACGATTGCAGTTGATCAAAAAACAATTGGCGGACAAATTGATCCACCCGATGCTATTTTATGTGCGGGACAAAATATAGGTGAGACGCTTTTGCTTTCGGGAAATGTGGGAGATGTTCAAAACTGGCAATTTTCATCGGATGGTATAAACTGGTCAGACTACACACCGGTTAACTCAACGCCTTCCAATATTGTAAGTAATATCACATCCACGAGTCAATACAGGCTAATTGATAAAAATGGTGTTTGTCCCCCGGATACCAGTTCTATAGCCACTATCACATTTAATCCGGTTCCATTTCCTCAGGCCAATATCGCACCTTCGGATACCACTATATGCTACGGTACCATGGCGTTATTACAGGCAAATATCAACATTGGAACGAATTATATCTGGAGCCCCGCTGCATTGGGCGCTGGCAGTGTCACAGGTACTCCTTTTGTCTTTTCTGCTCAGGTTTCTCCAGATAGTTCTGAAAATTATATTTTACGAATTGTAAACAGTGGTTGTCCCAATCCACTTTTAGATACATTTAAGGTGAAGGTATTGGAACCAGTTGTTGTAGATGCGGGAAGAGACACATCGGTCGTTGCGGGACAATTGATGCAATTCAATGCTTATTCCAGTGATGCCGGGCCGGATGAATTTTTATGGACACCGGCCACGGAACTCAGTAATTTTCTGATATCAGATCCTGTTGCAACTTATACAACAAACGATAATATTATAAAATACGAGGTTAAAGTTACCACGCCCGCCGGATGTACGGGTGTCGGGTATATTACTGTAAAAGTTTTTAAAACGAAACCAGACATATTTGTTCCAAATGCATTTACTCCCGGCACTTCCCTCAATTCAATTTTCAAACCTGTTGCGGTGGGTATTGCATCGCTTTCCTATTTCAGAATATATAACAGACTGGGTCAGCTGGTCTATAGTACAAATGCGCTCGGTAATGGTTGGGACGGCCTTTTGAACGGCGTTCCCCAACCCATTGGCGGTTATGTGTGGATGGTGCAGGGCACCGACTATCAGGGAACAATTGTTACAAAAAAGGGAACAATGGTTTTAATCAGATAAGCGGATATTAAAAATACGATTTGCTAACCAACCCTTAACTTCTTTTAGCTTTTCAATAGCTTTCCCCTGATTAATTTGCCCGTTAAAGGTTGTATGAAAAACATTTCGTTTCTTCCACTGCTATGTTGTGGTTTTTTTTTGCTGGTTGGCTGTTCAGCTAAACTGATGCCGGAGGGACATTTTCAAACCAAACCAGTTGTCGTTGATGGCAATATTAGTGATTGGGGATTGCCCTTGCGTTTTAGCAATGCTGAATATACCATGCAATATTCCGTAACCAATGATAATCGGAATATTTATGTGTGCGTTTATTCAAAGGATGAATCGTTAAAAAAACGAATTTTGAAAGCCGGAATGAGTATCTGTTTAGATCCTAAAGGAGAAAAGGACAAAAAGATGAGTCTGGTTTATCCTGAGAGAAAACCAGACGACCCTACAGAGAACAGAGCAGGTAATCCCATAAGATATTCAGAAAACATAACGAACGAAGAACAATTGATTTCCCAGTCCGATTATTACAATACGGTTGGTTTTCTCAATCTGGAGAATGGACAGTTTGATGTTTCCTATAAACAAAATGATATCCATGTTGCCATCAGAATAAACGAAGACAGCAGCCTTGCATACGAAGCTTCTATCCCCATCAGGAATATTTTCGGTTCAGATTTGCAAGCCAGCCAGGCAGCCCGGAATTTAAGTGTTGGAATCATTGTAAACACATTGCACCATAATTCAGGCACTAACACAAATGGATATCGGCCTCATTCTTCGTATGGCGGAACCGGCATGAGAGGAATGCACGGAATGGGCGGCGGAAGGAGCTATAATTCGAACAACAGTGGCGCATCCAAGCCTGAAGAAAACTGGTATCAGTTCAGCCTGGGATACAAAAAGGCATAATAATATATTGTGGCTGAACTTTGACCGGATTTCCCGGTATCCAACCTTTTGTAAATAATTAACAATTACATTTTTACGAGTCTTATATCTTCATCCCTTGAAGTAACCAACCCGGATACCATTATGAAAAGATTTTCATTCCTGTTTTTTTTTATTATAAGCTTTTTCGTTTCGAATTCGCAAATTCAGGTTGGCGCTAAAGCGGGATATAATCTGTCTTCATTTTATACTCCTATTGCCTCGAATTTCTATTCTTATTCGTCCCTGTCAAATTTTAATGCGGGCATAGTAGTGGCCATTCCGCTTTCTACCGCTTTATTCGTTCAAATAGAATCTGTTTATTCAGGTCAGGGTGCCCACGTAGATCTCTCGGGTGTAACCGGTGAGTATTCCTCGCAGTACCTTAATTTCCCGATTATGTTGAAATATGTATCCCCTATTCACCTTTATGCAGAAGCCGGATTGCAAGTGGGATTTTTATTGGGCAGCAGGCTTTCAGAAGAAGGTTTTCCTACCGCTAATATTAAATCACAAACGAACTCCAGTGGATATTCCTGGACTTTTGGTATTGGTTGCAACCTGCCCAAAAATTTCGGTCTTGATATCCGTTATAATCTCGCGTTAACTGAGACACCTAAAGATGGCAGCAACGCTTATAATGATGCGAGTATCAAAAACAATGTTTTCCAGGTTGGCATAACCTATATGATTCCAAATTTGTTTCCTGCAGGAATCAACTGAAGTTAGTCACGCTTTTCGTTAATTTCAACAAATTACGGCATTCATGATTTTGTGCTTAGAAATCGTCCAGGCATTCAATTCATTTTGCGATTATTAATATCCTGACTACCTTCCGCAGTGGTAGGATAAATTTTAACCCATGTCAAGTTTAAAATTATTTGGTAACTATATTAAACATATATTTTTCAGTGTTTTTACCAATGAGAAGACGCTTGTAGCATACGCCAAAAAATACGATATGAAATTCAGATTTCATATTAAGGATGGAGGGGGAAGGGACATTTATTACAAAAAGGGTGTGTATTCAGAAGACCATATTACAAGTTTTTTACTGGAGAAAATCGGAATAAACGACGATGATCTTATTATTGATATTGGCGGGAATATAGGATGGTATTCCATCGTATTATCGCACAAGAGTAAACCCAAAGTGCTGACATTTGAACCGGACAGTTTTAATTATTCTTTATTAAAATCAAATGTGGCATTAAACAAGAAAGACAATATTCAGGTTTTTAACGTCGGCGTAAGTGATACTCCGGGAAAAATGACACTTCATCTTTATAAAAAATATAATCAGGGCAGGCATTCTTTTATTCGCCAGCGAAATTCTGTAGGAACAGCTGAAGTTGAAACAGTGCAACTCGATGCGTTTCTAAAAGAAAAAGGACTTGCAAACAGTAAAATTAAATTGATAAAGATTGATATCGAAGGATTCGAATTTGCTGCTTTATCGGGTGCTACGCGTTCTCTGGCACAGACAGAATATCTGATGACCGAGTTTTCTCCGGGGATGATGAAGGAAATCAATCATAATCCAATAGATTATATCGATTTAATCAAGAGCTTCGGATTTCTTCCGCGAATAATTAATGAGCAGGGACTATCGGAACCCGATTTTGATGAAATTATCCGGACCAACACACAGGTAAATCTTTTCTGCAGCAAAAGTTAAGAGACGTTAAGTAAATCAATCTCCTAAGGATGAGGCGGAGCTGGCGGCCTTGGCGGAGCTGGCGGCCTCGGCGGCAAATGTGCGCTGCTGTGATAAGAATAATGATGATAAGGGTGGTGGTAATGATGATAGTAATGATGGTGGTGCACAGGATGATAATAGGCGTAACCATGGTGCACATAATGAGGATGGGGATGAGGGGGTAACGGTGGATGTGGCGGAACAGGCGGATGGGGCGGTTCCTGAGCAATTGCAAAAATTCCCGTTAAAAGGCAAAGAAATACGATTATAGATTTTTTCATGTTATAGGTCGGGCGTATTTGTTACGACATACATCTTAAAAAACCATGCCATCAATTAGTTTTCTGGGGAAAATCGTTTTTTTACGATCGTAAACCTACGTGAAAATCGAGTGTTCCCGCGCTTTCCGGTTTACCTAAATGAACATACTTTTGATATATCCAATCCGAAAGAAATAACCGATCCAATCCGAAAAAACCATTTATCCAATCCTGATGTAAAGACCGTTAAGATCCTATTTTTGAAAAACCGCTGAATAAAACTGGCGGTTTTTTCTTTTTAAGACATCCTGTCTCATTATCCCACGTTTTTTGAATACGATTTAACAGAGTTTTCATCTGATTAAGAACCTGTGTGTTATAAACGCCGACGCTTCGGATTTTACCGGATGGCACTGGTATTGCCGAGATATAAGAAAGACAGGTCATGAAAATACAATTTGCCATATTGGTAATGATGTTAAGTGTATCAAGTGCTTTCTCGCAGGTACGTTACCCTAATTTTCAGGATACGCTCATAAAGATTATGAACGAGAATAAAAAAGTCTTATCAACTCAATACATATCATATCCTCTCGATTCAAATGAGCAATATAGATTGGTGAAAGATGGTCTCGTAATGCAGGGTGGCCAAGTTAAACTTGTTAGACGGGGAAATTTATATCCGCTTATAAATCCGATTACTTTAAAAAATGGTTCAATCGTCATGCCTGATGGTATTATCCAGATGACGAATGGAAATACGCCAATTTTGAAAGAAGAAGATTTTATCGATTTGGACGGAAACATAAGGCCACTTAATCCGGAGTTTGCCAGACCCGAATTGTAAGCAAGTTTAATGATCACAAATCCAGGAACCAATCTTCGCTGCTAATAATTTGTCAGCGTTTTACGACCAGAACCTGGAATGTGCCAGGAACCAATGGAGGCCTTGAACCCTGCGTGGTTGCCTTACCAAATTCTCCTGCGGGCAAATAAACAGTATGTGTCTTTTTGTTCAATGCAATGGTTCTTGCGCTGGCCTTGGTCGGCACATTTTCCAGGAGACTATACACACCATTTTTTTCATTTACAATACTTAGTACACCTTCACCACAACTTGCAAAAGCGTAACCCAGTTCAGGATCGAATTCAACACCGTCGCATCCATTTCCAATAGTAACACGTTGAATTATTTTGCCGGAAGCTGCATCCATCACCACCAGTGTTTTGTCGCAACCTGAAAACAGTCGATTGTTTTTTAAATCAATGGCGAGGCCTGTTGGACCTTCTGATGGTGAAAGACTCCATCGGTTCAATATGGTATGAGCTGTAATGTCCACTGCGATGATTTCGTTTTTGTCTTCAATGTTTACAAAAATTTTCCCTTTTTTGTCGGAAACAGCTGTTTCAGGTTTTCCGCCTACAGGTATTGTAGCAACTATCTTTTCCGAAACGGGATCTATCAGACTCAGATCATTACTGCGACCATTACAGGTGATAATCATTTTAGAGAATTCGTCATACATAATGGCATCCGGGTTCGTTCCCGCAGTTATCTGACTCAACACCTGATTTGTTTTCAGGTCGAATACCGTAACGGTATTTAATCTTCCGTTACTGGTATACCCCTTTCCAAGTGATGGCACAAAAGCTATCCCATGTACTCCGGTTGTATTTGGAATCACGCCGATGGAATCACCTGTGGTTTCATCCAAAATATTAACCTGCGTTCCATGAGAAACGTACAAACGATTATTATCAGGTCCGGATGCGATATAGTCCCATCCCCCCGAACTCGCAATATGAAAAACTGTGGCTACTTTATACTGACTTTGTGCAGACAGGCTGAAACTGTTAAAATAAATAATTAAAAAAGCAAGACAGACTTTAAGGATTGACTTTTTCATAACTGAGTTTTTAAAATTTAAAGAACAACTGAAATTTGATTTCTATTGTATACAAGTCTTAGCAACGATGGCAGAACTATGAGCAAAAGAGGAATGGCAATAATAAAACCTCCGATAACTGCTATGGCTAATGGCTGATGAACCTGTGCGCCTGCTCCAATCCCGAGGCCCAGAGGGAGCAGTGCGATGATCGCCCCAAAAGCAGTCATAAGTTTTGGACGCAGACGGGTAGAAATGGAATAAATGACAGATTGGTCAACAGATTTGGTTTGTCTTGCCTCCCTGAATTGCAGAATTGTGAAGATTGCGTTCTCTGCAATAATTCCTACAATCATGATGAGGCCGGTATAACTTCCCACATTAAGTGGCGTTCCTGTAATGAATAGTGCCAGATAACTTCCGGAAATTCCCAAAACTGAAATGATTAAAATAATAAACGCCAGCTTAAATTCTTTAAATAAAAAAAGTATGACACAAAAAACCAGCAGACTGGCAGCGATGAGTATAAGTAATAGTTCCTGAAACGACTGCTGTTGATCTGCATAAGATCCTCCGTAGGTAATATGATATCCCTGGGGCAAATTCACTTTTGTTTTTACCTCCGATTGAATACTCCTGATGACAGTTCCTAAATCACTATTTTCCAGTCTCGCTGTTACTACACCCATCGACTGTAAATCCTGCCGTTGAATTTCGGCATCGCCGGGATTGATTTGCACATTTGCCAACGACCCAATAGGATTTAGTTTTCCATTTGGGAGGAAGATCTGCCATTGTGATATGTCTGACACAGTTTGTTTGAGATTATCAGGGTACGACATTCGGATCGAAGTTGATTGTTCTTTTTCCAGCATTTCTCCAACCACATTTCCTTCCAGGTAATTCTGCAATTGAAATTGCAATGCAGCGGGGGTTATACCAAATTGAGCGAGTTTGTTATAATTGGGAGTAACCGTTACGGATGGACCCGCAATTACAATACCGTCGAAAACATCCGCGGTTCCTTTTACACCCGACACGATTCCGGCAACCTGTTTGGAAAGATTATGCAACTGTTCCTGATTATCCCCGAATATTTTTATTTCCACGGGTTGCACCGAACTCATAAGATCCCCCAACATATCCGTAATCACCTGTCCGAAATCTACCCTGAGTGCCGGTTGTGATGTTTCAATTTTAGAACGTATGTCAGAAATAACTTCCTCCGTACTGCGATTTCTTTCATTATTTAACTGAATCAGATAGTCGCCTGTATTTGGCTCCGTAATAAAAAATCCCATTTGTGTACCTGTTCTTCGTGAATATGCGGATACTTCAGGAATGGTTTTCAGGATTTTCTCGACCTCCCTCAACAGACGATCCGTTTCTTCCAGAGAAGTACCGGGAGGTGATGCATAGTCCAGTACTATACTTCCCTCATTCATCTCGGGAAGAAATCCGGTTTCCAACCTGGGCAGAATAATTACCATCGAACCAATCAACGCGATTATTAAAAGGAAACTGATCCAGGGACGAAAGATGAAAAAAGAAACCCATTTCTGATTCTTCAGAGTGTGTGGCTTGATTATTTTTTTAGGAGAATTTTTGGAAAGAATCAGATAGACAACCGGAAGGCCAATCCAGGTTACAAAAAAAGAACATACCAGTGTTATAATCATGGTATTGGTAAGAATCTTGAAATACGCTCCTGCAACTCCGCTCATGAATATAAAAGGGAGAAAAATGACGATCGTGGTTAACGAAGAACCCACCATGGCAGGCAACAGATACCGAATGGCTTTTTGTAATAGTGGTACAGTTGGTTCTTCCGGATGTTCTTCGTGAGTTCGGTGTATTTGTTCTACCACCACAATCGCGTCATCAATGATCAAACCGATTGCTGCAGCAATAGCACCAAGCGTCATTATATTTAGTGTAAAACCGGAAGCATATAATACTATCAGAGTCAAACATATGGTTATTGGAATTGTGAAGAGAATCGTGACGCTTGCCTTCAGTGAACGCAGAAACAAAATGGCAACAATAATTGACAAGGCAAGACCAATCCATAAACTGTCCGACACACTCCGTATGGAAGTTCTTACAAAATCAGCCTGAATATAATAAGGCTCAATATGTATGTTTTTCGGGAGGATGTTTTTTAATTCGGAAAGCTTGACCTGCATTTGATCAGACAATTCGATCAGATTTGCATTGGGCTGTTTAATGATGGCAATCAGAACTCCCTCTTTTCCGTTCGCATTTATTTTGGTGTACGCGGCCGCTTCCCTTATATCAACTGTTGCGATATCCTGGATACGAACAACACGTTTCCCATCATTACGAATTACAATATTATTCAGGTCATCGATCGTATGAACCGTTGCGTCAGTTGTTGTCAGATAAAGGAACCGGTAGTCTGATAAGTAACCATTCGACCGTATAAAATTTGTTTGGGAAAGAGCTGTATTGATAAGATCCGGTGTAATTGAGAGAGCACTCATTTTGTGAAGATCCAGTTGAATGCGATATTCTTTTACCTTCCCGCCAATTATCCTTACTTCAGACACACCGGACACCTGCGAAAGAAAAGGTTTGATAGTATAGTTTGCAATTAGTTTTAATTCGATGGGAGACTTCACCGTGCTCTCCAGCATATATCCAATGACCGGAAGAATAGAAGGATTCATTTTCTCAACCGTGATTTGTGTCTCCGGAGGCAGATTATTCCTGATCTGAGCTATTTTTGATTCTATCCTTTGCTGACTAAGATCCACATTTGCATTCCATTCCATAAATGCCGAAATCTCGCAACTACCCCTGCTGGTAATAGACCTGATCGTATTTAAATCGGGAACCTGTTTAATGGCATTTTCCAGGGGTTTTGTAACCGTGATCATCATCTTACTCACTGGTTGCAATCCTGCATCTGCAATTATCTTGATCTTTGGAAAACTAATCTCGGGAAAAAGGGCCGTTTGCATCCTGCTATATGCAAACAATCCTCCTCCGATCACGATGACCATGAGAACACTGAGCGGATTCTTATATGTTAGGAAAAAAGATTTCATCATTTCTCAGGGCTGAACAATTTTAATTTTTGCAGTATCTCCCAATCCGTAATTGCCTGTTAAAACAAATCTGTCTTCCGTTGTAAATTGAGGCGATAGAATTTCAACCATGTCTTTGGTTTCTATCCCTTTCGTAACAGGTACTTTTATAGCTGTTGTGCTGTCGATGAGTTTCATAACCCAAAATGACGATTGCGTTTCATCAGCGAGCACTGATGCTTTCGGTAGACTAACAGCATGGTCCCGGATAATTTTTTGAATTTTTACTTTTGCTATCAGATTTTCAGGAATCTTCTTCCCCGGGTCCACTTTAATCACCAATGATATAGTTTGTGAAGCGGCTTCAACGGTTGGCATATAAGAACTGACAGTGCCAGGCAGTTTTTCTCCGTCCGGAAGCTGAACATCAATACGGGTGTTGAGTTTTACATAGGGTTTCAGCTCATAGGGCAATTCGAGCAGGAACACAAAACTGCTCTCATCACTGATCACCGCGAGTTGTTCTCCATCCTGAACGTAATCACCCGGCTGATGATTTAATTGACTGATAAATCCCCCCGATCCCGCACGGATATTATTGGTTCCGGAGAATTTAAAAGATGTATCCAGTTGATTGATTGCATTGCCGATACTTTCGGCTTCTTTTGTTTTCATCGTAAACAGAACTTCACCAGACCTGACATATTCACCGGGAGTCACATGTGCGGTCTCAATATATCCGTTGGCATTTGCCTTTACATAATTTTTAAGGAGAAAAGAAGAAGTTGCATTGAGCTCAATGAATTCTGCCATTGGTTCCTTTTCAATACCCGTAAGAGTCACGGGTGTCTGAACGATAGTAGCTATATCTTCTTTCCCTTCGGGCTTGGAAGTGCATGCCTCCAGGACCACCAGAAATAAAAAGAGATATGGATAACTCTTCTTCATGATTTAATTTTTTACCGGTTCCAGTAATTTATTTGATTGATTATCTGGAATCGATTCACTTTATTTTGTGTCAGTAAATTTTTTGCCGTCAGATAATTGTTGAATGCAATAATCAGATCTGAAATCTTTGCATCACCGGTTTGAAGAAGTTTGGTATTTACTTCTATCAGCCCCTGCGAATATTTTATTTGATTATTTATATCTTCAATCAGAGCCTCCGTTTGTTGCAATTGTTGTTTCAATTGATAAACCTGCTGATAATATTGACTTGTATAAAATGATTTGTAGTTTGACCTGGTTCTTTCGGAAACGTCCAGCTTTCGGTATTGCATTTTCTTCTGTTTCCCGTCATAGATTGGAATATTTAAATTCAGTCCTACACTGGTACCGAAGTTTTTATATCCCTGGTATTCAAACGAAGACATATAACCGCCATTTGCATACACATTGAGTTTGGGTTTATAGCTATAGTCAATGAGCACCCTGTTATGAACCAGGATCAAACTATCAATTGCATATTTTTGAAAGAAGGCTGAACGTTCAGGATCGGGAAGGTTTACAACCTCCAGGTCAGGTTCATCCAGATTGATGGCTGAGGTATCTACGATACCCGCTAAATAATTTAGAGTAGCGAAGTCGTTGTGAAATTGAATATCAAGTTGTCGCAGCGAGAGATCCTGTTGCTGCACCGTTACGAGCAATGTGAGATAATCGGTTTGACGGTACACATTTTTTTCAGTTAAAGATTTTAAAATGGAGACCTCTTTTTGAAGCAGTGTTTTTATTTCCCTGGCCAGATTAAGTTCCTGTAAGGTTCCAAAGGCAGTAAGGTACTGATTGGTAATTGTCCTTTTTAAGTCCTGCTCGGAAATTCTAGCGTTGTTTTTAATACCTTCATTCTGCAACTGAAGATTTTTATACTGTGCTGACAAATT
>DATHPV010000503.1:0-3438 GCA_035483495.1 Puia sp. | reverse complement strand
TGAAGTGATAGCTGTTTAAGCTCCTGATAATACGCCGTTGTTTTCAGGGACCGGTTACTGTAGATCAGATAAATGGCGATTCCGCGATAAAGATGAACCACCGTTTTTATTAAAGATAAAATTGGCGCTATACCACTGCCGGCTGCAAAAAAGAAAATACTGGTATATGAAATTAAATTGTCTGGCAGACGAAAAAAACCTGCTGCGCCGGTTGTCAATAGTCTGTCTCCGACTTTCATCCGGTCGATTAATTTTCTGGAAAAATAACCATTATCAATTCTCTTAACGGCGATTGAAAGTGGTTCGTTCAATACGGGGGATGAAACAATAGAATAGGAGCGTCTGATTTCTTCTGAAGTGGTTTTATCAACCAGCGTAATGAACTGGCCGGCCTGGTATTCCACTCCATGGCCATTTGCGAAAGTAAAAGATTTAAATCCTTTTATTTCCTCCCGGATGTTTTCAATAACCAGTTCTTTCATAAACATGCGGGCAAACTTTTTATCCCTGAAGAAATTATTGCGGGCATTGAATTTGCAATTTAAATGAAGTGATTATTAAAAACTTGAATTAAATTCATAGCTCAACATCAACGATGCTATGCCACAGGATTCAGTCAGGATCAATAATCAGGCTGTTAAACAGAATACCTACGATGCCATTGTAGTTGGTTCCGGTATCAGTGGCGGATGGGCTGCGAAAGAACTTTGTGAAAAGGGATTAAAAACACTGGTGCTCGAAAGAGGAAGGAATGTGGAACATATCAAAGACTATCCAACCGCCACCATGGCACCCTGGGATTTTGATCACCGGGGAGCAATAACAGAAGAAATGCGCAGGGTTCAACATATACAGATCCGTGGTTTTTGTAATGAAACCAATAAACATTTTTTTGTAGACGATCTTGAGCATCCTTATACTCAGGTTAAACCATTTGACTGGATCAGGGGATATCATGTCGGCGGCAGAAGTCTGATGTGGGGAAGGCAGTGTTACCGGTGGAGTGATCTTGATTTTGAAGCCAATGCAAAAGAGGGTCACGGGGTAGACTGGCCGATCCGATACAGGGATATTGAGCCCTGGTATAGTTATGTAGAAAAATTCGTGGGGATCAGTGGTTCAAAGGAAGGCCTGCCGCAGCTGCCGGACAGTGAATTTCTTCCGCCTATGGAAATGAATTGTCTGGAAAAACATGTTACAGAAAGTATCCAAAATAAATTTTCCGACGGACGAAGAATGATTATCGGGAGAGTGGCAAATCTCAGCAAGGGTCTTGACGGAAGGGGGCCGTGTCAATACAGAAATCTCTGCGACAGGGGATGCCCATTCACCGGATACTTCAGCAGTAACGGCGTAACACTTCCGGCGGCGAAGGCTACAGGAAATCTCACACTGAGGCCGTTTTCTATCGTAGTAAATGTGATTTATGATAAAGATAAAAAGCGGGCCACCGGCATTCGAATTATCGATGCCAATTCCATGCAGACCGAAGAATACTTTGCGAAAATAATTTTTCTGAACGCGTCAACAATTGGCACTACGGCTATACTGATGAACTCTGTATCCGACGCACATCCAAACGGACTGGGGAATGCCAGTGATGCGTTGGGACGTAACCTTATGGATCATCATTATCACGTAGGCGCCAGCGGCAGTTACGAGGGATTTCGGGATAGTTATTTTTTTGGAAGAAGGGCCAATGGGATTTATATACCAAGATTCCGAAATGTAAATGAGAAAACAAAGCAAAAGGATTATGTTCGCGGATTTGGATATCAGGGCGGTGCCTACCGGGGACGGGTAAACGAACTTGAAGGAATAGGAGAATCTCTGAAAGCGAAATTAACAGAAGCAGGTGACTGGTCCATGTGGCTGGGTGGCTGGGGAGAACATCTGCCTCACCCGGATAATCGGGTTAAACTAAGTAAGGATAAAAAAGATAAATGGGGGCTTCCCCTGATGGATTTTGACTGTATATGGCGTGAAAATGAACTGGCGATGCGAACGGATATGATGAACAGTGCAGCTGAGATGCTGGACAAATCCGGCGTGAAAAATATTCAAACATTTAACGATCCGGAAGCCAATCCCGGACTTTGCATTCACGAAATGGGCACAGCTCGTATGGGAAAAGATCCAAAAACATCTGTGTTAAATGGTAACAACCAGGTTTGGGATGCAAAAAATGTTTTTGTTACTGACGGAGCATGTATGAGTTCCAGCGCAAATCAAAATCCATCACTTACTTATATGGCCCTTACAGCAAGGGCAGTCGATTATGGTGTGCAGGAATTGAAGAAAGGAAATATTTAGAAAGCTTAGGGCCTTAAGTGTGGTGCTTACGTCTGTCAATAGCAATATTTCCTTGCGGTTTTCGTTCTTGTGAAAATATGTTTATGAGAACCCCAACCAAATGGATATTTATTTCGACTGTTTGTATATTATTTGCAGCCTGTAAAAAGGACACTGCTACTACAAATTCTACATCCTTAAGCGGAGATTGGACATTCGAAGGATTCAATGCTCAAACATCCAGCACAGATACAGACAATGAGGGAGGTGAAATTTTTAAAACGGTGACTACATCAAACTATACGACAGAATCCAACGGCGGTTCTGTAAACATCTCGGGCAATACGATGACAGGCGCGGGTATTACTTATTCGGCTAATATGACGGTGTTTGTTTCAGAATACGACAACGACGTTCTCGACGATACACTTACTACTTTTCTTCCGATCAGTATACCACCTACTAATTCGGTCTCTACTTTTGATGTGATAGGATCCGATTCTATTCATTATACCAGTGCGAGTATGTTCGGCTCAGGCGGAAACGGCAGCCCTGCTTCCGACGGCGCTAAATTTTCCATCTCCGGAGATGTTCTGACGCTCACTTCCAATGTAACCCTGGATAAAGTAATTGACACACTGGGTGAAACAATCATGCAGCATGAAACAGCTACAGTGGTTGCAACGTTGAAACGAAAATAGAAATATTAAAAACTCTTTATTATTCTGTTAAGATCGTTTTTGCTTTTCTCTTTTGGCGGTGGAAATTGATTTAAATTTTTTTTCCCTCCTTGATCTGTGTTAAGATCGTTTTTGCTTTTTCCTTTTGGCAGTGGAAATTGATTTTAATATTGTTTTTCCCTCTATGATCTGTTTGGGGTCTTTTACCTTCATCTTTGAATTGATAAAAGCTTCTTTCAGTAGTTTTTTTATATAAGTCTTCGGAAATTTATTTTTATCTGTAACAAGCAAATACCGGTACTGATTGCCGTTACCTATCAATTTTTTTTCCGGATCTGCAATCTGACTTCCCCAGTAAAATCCGAAATGCACATTATGACTTGTTCGGCCAACGGCGATATTGCAGAAAGTATGACCAACCCTGTCTGTGGGAGACCATCCAAACGCCAGCGCATTATAATTGTCG
>DATHPV010000502.1:0-4073 GCA_035483495.1 Puia sp. | reverse complement strand
AAACATATTTATAATAGCATCAAGATCAAATCCAACACCTCCGCCACTTGTCCCATCCGTAAGTTCCAATCCTGGTTTTTTAAAGTTGAAGATCTTTTCGTAATCCTTCCGGTTTTGAAGAGAATCCATATAGTAATTTCTGGGGGCGACTCTCACTTCGCCCAGCTCGGTAGGATTTACATGCAGCGCGATATCAAAGCCGGTTGAAGAATTCATCATAACAACAGGAAACATCTGGGTGCCACGGCCGAGATATGAAAACCTGAGTGAATCGGACAGATCTACCCGGATTGCATAATTACCATTGGAATCTGTAGTAGTTCCGGAACCACAACTGCAAAGAACACTTACTCCGTCGAGGGGTCGTGTTTTGTACATATTGAAAACGGTGCCATGGATGACAACCTGCTGCGCCGCTGCCTTTAGGGAGAACACAGCGATTAGACTGAAAAGAATCGATTTTCTCAAGTATGCGTAAAAACGAATCAAGCAGTTTTATTTATAAAAAATGATGTGTGTCGGTTATTTGTTATGGATTATGAATTATTAGTTATTCTTCCAGATTTTGCTTTCTGCTTTCTGCTTTCTGCTTTCCGCTTTCTGCTTTCTGCTTTCCGCATTACGCTTTACGCTTTAGGCTTTACGCTTTACGCATTACGCTTTACGCTATACGCTTTACGCTTTACGCTTTACGCTTTACGCTTTACGCTTAAAATGAGCAAAGTAGTAAGAAGGAAACAAACAATTATGGGTTTAACGATAATTTGGATTCCATCCAACGGGCTATTTGCTCGGGGTAATGCTTATATTCCAGTTCATGGATTTTTTCTGACAGCGACTCTGAAGTTTCATCCGGTGAAACAGGACAGCTGGCCTGAAAAAAGATTCTGCCGTGATCATATATTTCATCAACAAAATGAATACTTATTCCACTCTCTTTTTCCCCGGCTTCAATAACAGCTTTATGTACCGCCGACCCATACATACCCTTACCCCCATAATCCGGAAGAAGTGCAGGATGGATATTCAGGATCCGGTCCGGATAGGCACGGATTAACTCCAAAGGTATCTTCCATAAAAATCCTGCCAGGACAATAAAAGAAATATGCCTGTCATAAAACTCCTCCAGGTAATGGGATCCCCTGAAGAATTTTTCTTTTTCGATCAGCAGAACGGGTATGCCTGCTTCCCTGGCAACATCTACAACTCCCGCCTCCGGTTTGTTACAGACGACCAGCGAAATTTCGACACGGGTATCCAGAACCTTGTGATCCATATCGTGGAAATAGCGGATGATCTGCCTGGCATTTGTCCCCTGACCTGATGCAAAAATTGCAATTTTTACAGCCGGTATTTCCTCACCCATAATAATTATGTTCTTTTCGAATTTAAAAAGTGTAAAGATGTAGTAAAAAAATGGTTTGAAAACGGCTCGTTTTAAGCGTGGAATCAGACATAAAATCAGGTGACAAATCAATGACATTCATTTTTAAAAAAAATGCATAATCGGCTGAAATGCAGGCCAGATAAGGCAAAAAAAAAATTCGACATGTTGGTATATTGTTAATTTCCTGACTTACTTTTGCAGCCAACCGAGATGATTTTTCACATTTATACACTGATTGTATATATGCATCATTACAGACTAAGTGCTTTCCGGATATCCTACATTTTTCTCCTCACGACATGTTCCCTTTTTTCCGGAAATCTTTTGATGGCTCAGGATGGTAAGGCGCTGTTTCAAAGTGATTGCGCATCATGCCATAATCCTATAAAAAAAGTAACGGGTCCAGCCCTGAAAGGGGTAACCTCGAGGGTTCCCGATCAGAAACTATTGCACGCGTGGATTCGTAATAATGCCGCTGTTCTTGCTTCCGGCAACGCCTATTTTAATGATCTCTATGTTCAGTTCGGCAAAACGCCCATGAATACATTCCCGTCACTTACCGACGCGGAAATAGATGCAATACTGAAATATGTGGAAACTTATCCTGAACCCGGCCCGGGTGGTAAGAATCCGAACGAAGGACCTTCAACCCAGGTGGAGGAATCAGATAATAGTCTGCTGTATGGCATTCTCACCCTGATTCTGGGCGTTATCATGCTGGTACTGTTGCAGGTAAACAGCAATCTCAAGAAACTTTCTGACGACAAATCCGGGGTTCCATCCCATGAGCCGATCCCTTTTTATAGAAACAAAGTGTATATCACATTCCTGGTTTTGGTACTTTTTGTTGTAGGAGGCTATTATGTTGTACAGGCAGCAATTGGATTGGGAAGGCAACAGAACTACCAGCCGGAACAGCCAATATTCTTCTCCCATAAGGTACATCCCGGCACAAACCAGATTAGCTGTCTTTATTGTCATGGAGGTGCCTGGGACTCTAAAATGGCAGGGGTGCCTTCTTTGAATGTTTGTATGAATTGCCATGCAGCGATCAATGATTATAAGGGTGCACCACTTTATCGTGAAGATGGAAAAGAAGTAGATGCGACGGGGGAAATTCAAAAACTTTATTCTTATACCGGATACGATCCTAAGTCTGGAAAATATACTGAACCAGGTAAGCAGATCGAATGGGTTAAAATACATAATCTGCCTGATCACGTTTATTTCAATCACTCGCAGCATATCCGCGCAGGTAATGTACAATGCCAGACCTGCCATGGGAACATCACCGAAATGAATGAAGTGAAACAGTTCGCAGAACTGAGCATGGGATGGTGCATTAACTGTCATCGTACTACAAAAGTTAATTTCCCTGATTCGGCTGGTAATGGAAATAAATTTTATAGCATTTACGAAAAATTCCATCAGAATCTGGTTACCGGAAAGATGGATAGCGTAACGGTTGAAAATATAGGTGGTACGGAGTGTCAGAAATGTCACTATTAGACAAGTGTGAGAGTGTGAGAGTGTGAGGGTGTGAGAGTGGAACTGAAATACGTTCTTAAGTAATTAGATTTTCAAATTTGATTTCAATGAGCGAAAAAAAGTACTGGAAAAGTTTTGGGGAACTCAATCTGACTGATTCTTACATGAAAGATCAGGAGAATGAATTCAGGGAAGATCTTCCGGGTATATCTGATGATGGGAAGGGATTGATGGATTCTAAACATCCCCGTCGTGATTTCCTGAAATATCTTGGCTTCAGTACTGCAGCAGCCACGCTCGCAGCGAGCTGCGAAATGCCTGTAAGACATATCATTCCTTATATCAATAAACCCGAGAACATGGTTCCGGGTGTGGCAGATTATTATGCCACCACATTTGTTTCCGGGGGTGACGCTGTTTCAATTGTTGCAAAAGTAAGAGACGGAAGGCCGGTAAAACTTGAAGGAAATGAATTGTCTGGTGTTACAAAAGGTGGCACGTCTGCCCGTGTGCAGGCATCCATACTTGATCTGTATGACACAGCCCGCCTCCGTTATCCCGTACAGATAGTACAGGGAGTTCCACAGGAAGTAACCAGTTTTGAAGCATTTGATAAACTGGTTTCAGATTCGATGGCAGGACAAACAGGATCTACGGTATTGCTGACTCCGACTATTACTTCGATTACTACAAAACAAATTATTTCTGAATTCCTGGCTAAAAATACAGGAAGCCGACATATACAATATGATGCAGACTCATTTAGCGGAACATTGCTTGCTAATGAGGCATCTTATGGGAAAAGGACTATTCCTTCTTACCATTTCGATACGGCCAAAGTGATTGTAAGTCTGGGCGCGGATTTCCTCGGCACCTGGCTTTCACCCATTGAGTTTGCGCGTCAATATTCATCCGGAAGAAAAATAGACGAGAAGGCACCTGAAATGAATCGTCATTATCAGTTTGAATCCTTCCTTAGTTTGACGGGTTCAAATGCTGATGAACGCTTTACGCATAAACCTTCCGAGTCTGCGGCTGTCGCTGCTGCCCTGCTTGCTGCAGTTGGCGGAGGAGGTACTGCTCCCGCACTTCCCGAAAGTTTAAAAGCGGGAATCAGCAAAGTTGCAAAAGAACTTCTGGCAAATAAAGGAAAGGCACTGGTGGTTTCCGGATCCAAAAATGTACAGGTACATACTAT
>DATHPV010000501.1:0-2102 GCA_035483495.1 Puia sp. | reverse complement strand
AAAGAACAAATCAGGTTATTTGAAAATAATGGAATGAAACTGGACAGTTCGGGACGTAAAAGACTTCAATCCATAAGTGATAAGATGACTACGCTTGGCATTGCATTCGACCGGAATATCGGAATGTACAGCGATAGTATTATTTTTTCAGAAAAGGATCTGGAAAATATTCCTGAGAATCAAAAGAAAGCGTGGAGAAGGCAGGTCGGACTATATGTTGTATATGTAAACACGCCCAACCTAACTGAAATTGTCGAGCACGCCGCTTCCAATGATACACGAAAACTAATGTTAACCCGCTACCTGAATCGTGCATATCCCCAGAATATAAAAGTGCTTGATTCGCTTTTATATTACAGGCAGCAATATGCGAAGATGCTCGGATACAGGAGTTATGCCGCTTATGCTTTGACGGACAAAATGGCCGCAAATCCTCAAACGGTGTGGAATTTTGAAAATAACCTGGTTCAAAAACTCACTCCCCAGGATATAAGTGATCTGGCTTCGATACGTGCGATAAAACACAAAATGCATCCCGAATTACCGGATACCATTTTCTCCTGGGATGTTCGTTATTATAAGAATATTCTTTTGGATGAGAAGTATCAGCTGAATACAGATGAACTGAAAGATTATTTTGAAATGAACGCAACGATCAATGGAATCTTTGAAGTGTATCATCGTTTGCTGGGCATCACGGTAAAAGAGATTTCAGGCAGGCCAACCTGGTATAGTAAAGTGAGGTCATTTGAAATGTATGTGGGGGCGAAGAAGGTCGGTAATTTTTATTTTGATCTTTATCCGCGCCAGAATAAGTATACCCATTTTGCCTGTTTTCCTATCAGTCAGGCAAATATGTTCGGGGGTAAGGAAATTCTACCCGTTGCCGCACTCATCTGTAATTTCCCCGAAGGAGCCAAAGGAGATCCCACATTACTGAGTCACGAGGATGTAGTCACATTTTTTCATGAATTCGGTCACCTGGTGCATTTTATGGTTGTTCGTTCCAATCTGGCTTCACAGCCCTATACGATTAAACCCGATTTTGTTGAAGCACCGTCGCAGTTTCTGGAGAATTTTTGCTGGGAATATAAGGTTTTGAAAATCTTTGCCAAAAATTACAAAACGGGCGAAGTGCTACCGGAAAGTCTTTTCGACAAGTTAAAAGCAACCCGGCACGTACTTGATGGATATTATTATATGCAACAGATTTATTACGGCCTCATTGATTTTACGTTTGAAGATAAATACGATAGTATCAAAGGGATGGACCTGACGGCAGTTTCAAAAAACCTGCAACGGATCACACATGTTCCATTTATTGACGGCACTCATATGATTGCCTCATTTGGTCATTTGAATAGTTACGGCGCCAATTACTATGGTTACCTCTGGTCACTAGTTTTCGCGCAGGATATATTTTCTGTATTTGAAAAGAATGGCGTCATGGACGCAAAAACAGGAGAGCGCTACCGGAAAGAAATTCTGGAAATAGCTGCCAGTGAAGAGGAAATGGATATGCTGAGAAATTTTCTTGGAAGAGAACCTAATTCGGATGCGTTCATGAAATCTCTTGGACTTTAAGAAAGTGTGAGGGTGTGAGAGTGTGAGGGTGTGAGAGCAATATAAGATCAACAATTTTATCTTTTCTAACTCTCACACTCTCACACTCCCATACCTGCTTATGGTTTTCCAATAGCCCATTCAATTCCACCAAGCAGATGTTTTAAATAAACAGGATCAGAATAGGATTCATCTGTGTGACCCATTTCCGTATAAAAAGCGCGGCCACCATCAAACGTATGGTACCAGGCCATTGGATGATTATCACCGTTCTCACCACCTTTGTAAGATGTTTCGTCAATTTTTATCAATACAGTTACATCGGGATTTAAATCCTTGAAATTGTACCATTCGTCTTTTCTAACCCAGGTATCCGGCATGCCTGTAGTAGAAGGATGATTCTTATCCACAATAATTAATTTGGCTTCCTGCTGGCTGGGATGTGATTTAAAATAAGCGCCTGCCAACTTCCCATACCAGGGCCAGTTATATTCGCAATCTGTAGCGGAGTGTATACACACATAACCGCCACCGTGTTG
>DATHPV010000500.1:0-8598 GCA_035483495.1 Puia sp. | reverse complement strand
ATATTTTTTACCGCCACCTGGTAAAAAAAATCAAGCGAAGAGTTCAGCTTATAAAAATTGACCAGTGTTTCAGTATTGTGCTGATTATATGCTGCTCCAAAATTTTCAAGTTTCTTTTGCACCATGTATTTACCCTCATCAGCGATCTTGCGTTTTTCTTCCCTTAATGCATCCTTAACTTTGCTTTTTGCCTTGGCTGTAACCACATAATTGATCCAGTCTTCTGTAGGCCTCTGTTTACTGGAAGTAATAATTTCAACCTGGTCCCCACTACGTAGTTTGTGACTGATCGGAACCAGTTTATGATTGACTTTGGCACCGATACATTGTTCACCAATTTTACTGTGAATAGAGAAAGCAAAATCGAGCGCTGTTGATCCAAGTGGCAGCATTTTCACATCTCCCTTGGGTGTATAAACATATATTTCCTCCGCCAGGAAACTCGTTTTAAAATCCTGCAGGAAATTAATAGAATCATTGTCTTCCATAGTGAGCACCTCCCGAATCTGATGGAACCAGTCGTCGAAACGACTCTCATCACTTGCTCCTTCTTTGTATTTCCAATGCGCTGCCAGTCCCTTTTCTGCAATTTCATTCATCCTTTTGGATCTAATCTGAATTTCGACCCATTTACCCTGTGGTCCCATCACCGTTGTGTGCAGGGCTTCATACCCATTTGATTTGGGGTTGCTTAACCAGTCACGCAGCCTTTCCGGTGAGGGCGTATATTCATCTGTAATAATGGAGTAAACTTTCCAGCATTCAGCTTTTTCCCTTTCAGGAGGTGAATTAATAATGATCCGGATGGCGAACAAATCATAAACTTCTTCAAAAGAAACACCTTTCTTACGCATCTTAGTCCAAATGGAATGAATGCTCTTGGGGCGACCGTGAATCTCGAAATCGAATTGGGCACGCTCCATTTGATCTTTCAGCGGCTTGATAAATTCGTTGATATACCGGGAGCGTTCACGTTTGGTTTCTGCCAGTTTACGTGCAATTTCTTTGTATTCTTCAGGCTCCAGGTATTTCATCGCCAGGTCCTCAAGTTCCGTTTTGATGTTGTAGAGACCCATACGATGAGCGAGCGGCGCAAATACATAGACCGTTTCGGATGCGATTTTGAGCTGTTTTTCGCGCTTCATGCTGTCAAGCGTCCGCATGTTGTGGAGGCGGTCCGCCAGCTTAATCAGAATAACCCTCGGATCATCCGTCAGTGTGAGTAATATCTTCTTGAAGTTCTCTGCCTGCTGGGAGGCGTTTACGTCTATGACATTGGAAATTTTCGTAAGACCGTCAACAATACGCGCGATTTCGCTTCCAAAATCCCGTTCTATATCTTCCAGACTGATATCAGTATCCTCGACCACATCGTGCAAAAGAGCGCAAATTGTAGACCGAACACCCAATCCGATCTCTTCCACACAAATCCTGCTAACTGCCAGAGGATGAAGTATATAAGGTTCGCCACTTTTACGACGCATGGTTTTATGAGCCTCTGCAGCCATCACAAAGGCATCCCGGATATGCTCTTTGTCTCCGGCTTTAAGTTTCGGTTTTAAAGAGCGCAAAAGTGCCCGGTACTCCCTGAGAATCAGTCTTTTTTCCTGGTCTTCCGTAAGATTATATTTCGGAATTGCCGCTAAAGTCTCCATTCAGACGAATTTACGAAAAAAACAGCTGCGTTCTGATTTAAGGGTGCTATGCCCTTATGACAGGTTATACTGATGATTCCTGGCCAAAGTATCGGTCGTCGTTCGTCGGTTGTTCGGTCAAAACAGGTTATTTCTGAGGGATCGTCGATGGATGACCGAAGGTTGACCGAAGAACAAACCGTAACTAATGGCAAAAAATTCAAAAGGAATAGGCAAAAAAGAAGGCAAAATCCTTATTCTGAATTTGCTTATTTTCGCGCTTCCTAATGAACGCGGAACGCGGAACGCGGAACGCGGAACGCGGAACGTTAAGCGTTAAGCTTTAAGCTTTAAAAGCGGGTGTGGCGAAATTGGCAGACGTATCAGACTTAGGATCTGACGCCGCGAGGCATGCAGGTTCGACCCCTGTCACCCGCACAAGAAACCCTCTGTAATCAGTACTACAGAGGGTTTTTCTTTGATCAACATGGTTAAAACCAGACTGATGAAAAAAACGATTGTTACCCTGTTTCTTCTTTCCTTATTTATCCCCCTGGTTCTTTACGCACAGAAAAACGAATACCTCATATACCATCCGATTCAAACGGATAAGGATGGAAATATAGTCCCCTGGTATAACCCGGAACCCTCAATAGCTTACGATCATAACCTGCATACAATTTGGAATTTTTGGTACAACATGAGAAGGGATCCCAATGGACTGCCCTATTATATGAACCATCAGGTCTGGAACAAAGACATTGACGATCCCAGAGGAATAGGCGGCGACCAGTTTATGATGGCGATATCTTCCTGGCGTATGTGGTATGCCTACACAGGTAACGAAAATGTAAAAGCCAATATATATTTTCTGGCGGGTTATTATCTGACGCATGGTTTATCGCCGGCAAATTGCAAATGGCCAAATATTCCGTTCCCCTATAATACGCTTATATATTCAGGAGTTTACGATGGGGATATGCGCAACGGAAAAGACGTTGCGCAACCGGATAAAGCCGGCTCATTCGGTCTTGAACTCGTTCATGCTTATAAAATAAAAAACGATCCGATATTTTTAGACGCGGCAGTTAAAATTGCCAACACCCTTGCAGCGAATGTAAAAACAGGCAATTCAGAATATTCACCCCTGCCATTTAAGATAAATGTATTTACAGGGAAAACTGTTATGCTTAATGTTCAGGGGACCGGATCAGGAAAATCTACCGATACTGCCGGGTACACCAGTAATCTTACTCCTGCGCTCCAGTTATTCTTCGATCTGATTCAATTGCGTGAAGGCAATACGAGTGCTTATAAAATGGCAGCTGACAAAATTTTAGCATGGCTTAAAAAATATCCGATTCATAATAACAAGTGGGGACCATTTTTTGAAGACGTCGGAGAATGGAGCCAAACCCAGATAAATGCGATGACATGTGCCCGTTATATGATGGAACATCCTGAATATTTTCCTGAATGGAGAAAAGAGGTTAAAAATATTATTGAATGGGTTCGCATCAACTTTGCCAACGACAAATGGAAAAAATATGGTGTGGTTGTAACCAATGAGCAGACAGTATATCCTGTTCCTGGAAACAGCCACAGTGCCAGACAAGCCGCCGATGAACTGCTCTATGTTTCTTTAACTGGCGATACCAGTCTTTATTCCAATGCCATTCACGAACTGAACTGGGCAACATATGCCGTGGATGTTGATGGAAAAAATTGTTTCCCTACCGACGAACCGTGGCTCACGGATGGTTATGGAGATTATGTAAGACATTATCTGCATGCCATGGCAACATTTCCTGAACTCGCTCCCGATGAAGATCATATTCTTTCGTCCAGTTCCGTTATTCAACAGGCAGACTATAAAGGTCATTTTAAAAAATATCTGAGTGTTGAATTCGACCATCCCGATACCGGCAAAGTGCGTTTATACTATCGCAGTTTTGATAACGGAGGAACTGAACTTATCAAATTGAAAACAAAACCTTCAGCTGTGTTGCTGAATGGAAACCCGCTTAAAGAACTGGTTAATGGCGAAGGTTATTCCTGGGCCGCGCTTAGCAAGGGCGGATTGCTAACGGTAAGAAGACAAAAGGGAAATAAAGTAGTGATCGTGGAATAATTATTTTTTGTATCCCTCCCATTTCCACGGAATGGTAACACCCATTAACTTCTCCACCAGATCTGTGAAGATTTTTTCGCCATTTGAACTGTTGGTCATGATGAGCATTGCAGTCCCTTTTTCAGGAAATCCAATCGCATAGTGAGTCCAGCCATCATCATGACCTTCTTTAAAAAAAGCCTTGCCATCCGGAGTTTTCATCAATCCCCATCCGAGACCATAAGACAATTCAATTTTATCGTTTTTGCTGGTTTTGTCGTTTCGCAGGGAAGGAAACTGGCCCCCTGAATAAATCTTTATTTGTGGAGTGAACATTTCATTCCAGGATTTTTGTGAAACGCCACTGCCCTGCATAACAGCAGACAGAAATCGCGAATAATCTGCAACAGTTGTTTCCATAGATCCCGCAGCATTCATTTTTTTTGATCTTCTCTTATGAAGAGTGTCTTCTTTGGTATCATGACCGACGGCATAATCACTTTCAAATGCCGGTTGCCACAAAAAACTTGTGCGGTTCATACTGAATGGCTGAAATATCTTTTCCTGTGCGAGTGCTTCGAGCGAGCGGCCGGTAATGATCTCAACAACAAATTGCAACAAATAGATTCCTTCCCCCGAATAAGCGTATCGTTCACCCGGATTAAAAAAAAATTCCAATTTATTATTACCGTGTGGATTAAGTTGCCGCCAGTTTGGAAATCCGGTTGTATGGTCCAAACAATTTCGTGCTGTAATTAATTTCCATCTGTCGTCCCCGGTGAGATCTGTATAATTATCATATTCGGGAAGTGGTTTGGGAAGATAGGTATATAGTGGTTTGTCCAGGTCAATCTTTCCTTCATCCACTAATTGCATGACGATATATGCAAATAATGATTTAGCGAGTGAAGCTGCATAAAAACAGGTTGCAGTGTCATTCAGTTCTCCTTTAGCCTTATTCTTGTATCCATAACTTTTTATGTACGTTATTCTTTTGTCATTGATGATACTCAACTGAAGCCCCGTGACATTTTCATCCGCCATTAGTTTTTCCACCAGACTGTCAGTAGAGGATACGGAAATAGATAATCCGTCTGCTCTCGTGGTCGAGGATGACTGACTGTATGAATTATATGGCGCGAGAATAAAAAAGCAGAGAACAAACAAATTCCACTTCATTGAGCAAATGTAAAACGAATAACAAATAACAAAGCCAAAGCTTTCACGCTTTGGCTTTGTTGATAACACATTATAAAATTTTATAGTGTCGCCATGTCTATCACAAAACGATAGCGTACATCACCTTTCACCATTCGTACATAAGAAGGATGAATATCTTTCATGTTGATGATTTCAATATCTGAAACGATTCCTTTTTCTGCACAGTAGTCCAGCATTTCCTGAGTCTCCGGCAAACCGCCGATGCCGGAACCTGAAACACTTTTCCTTCCACCCATCAACGCAAACGCTGGAATAAGATGAGGTTCCGGTGGCGCGCCCACGCAGATATGAATGCCATTCGTTGCAAGCAACGAAAGATAGAATGCCATATCATGTTTTGCTGAAACCGTATCAAGAATAAAATCGAAAGTTTCTTTAACCGCTTCGACTTGTGCCGGATCTGATGTCACCACAAATTTGTGTGCGCCCAGCGCCTTCGCATCTTTTTCTTTTGAAGGGGATGTGCTTAGTACAGTTACTTCAGCACCAAAAGCGACACCAAATTTTACGGCCATATGTCCGAGTCCGCCAAGACCCAGTACTGCCAGTTTATGACCCTTACCAACTTTCCAGAAACGAAGTGGAGAATAGGTTGTAATCCCGGCACACAACAATGGTGCAACCGCGGCCAGTGACAATTTTTCCGAAACATGTAAAACGAAATCTTCATGAACAACAATATTGTTGGAGTAACCACCATAGGTCGGACTGCCATCCTTGGCACGACCATTATAAGTGGCAACCGACCCATTCAGGCAATATTGTTCCAGCCCCTGCTTACAATTTTTGCAGGTTCTGCAGGAATCTACCAGACAACCTACACCAGCGAGTTCACCTTTCTTAAATTTCTTTACAGCAGATCCGGTTTTGATTATACGGCCAACGATTTCATGGCCTGGTACCATTGGAAAGATTCCGGGAAACCAGTCGTTCCTGATCTGGTGCAGATCCGAATGACATACACCACAATAATTAATTTCAATCTGGACATCATTTGCGCCCACTTCCCTTCTTTCAAAATTCCAGGCGGCTAAATCCGATTCTACCGTTTGTGCAGCATATCCTTTTGTTTGAATCATTGCTAAGAGTATTTGATTTTGATTGTGTTAGCCATCCTTAACAGCGATTTATCACTTTTTGTTCCGGATTCCCGGTAAAATCATTTCGTATGGCCCATATAATTAAAAAGTGAATGAAATACAGAGCCAATAGAACCATGATTCGAGAGGAGGTTAGATGGGGAATGAGTGGTGGATTAGTGGTGGATTGGCAAAGCTTTGGGCTTTAAGATTTGAGCTTTAGGCTTTAGACTTTAGGCTTTAAGCCTGTCTGCCGACAGGTAGACTTTAAGCCTTTTTCCGTAGTTTTGCAGCCCGTTTCCAAAAAAGCGATATGGATGGAAATAACGGCCATTTAAAAATAATATTATGAGTACGGTTACCAGAGAGAATATTGGATTGTTGAATGATAAGATTGTAGTGAAAATTGAAAAAAGTGACTATCTCCCTTCTTTTGAGAAATCACTGAAGGAATATGGGAAAAAAGCCAACATACCCGGATTTCGCAAAGGCATGGTTCCAACCAGTCTGATCAAGAAAATGTACGGAAATTCAGTTTTTACAGACGAAGTACTGAAGACGGTTGAAAAGAAACTGACAGACTATATGAGTTCAGAGCAGCTCGAAATATTTGCCCAGCCTCTTCCGTTGCCGGAAAATGACGCGAGCAAAATCAATTTTGTACAACCGGATGACTATTCTTTTTCTTTTGAAGTGGGTTTGAAGCCCGCTTTCCAGTTACCGGAACTCTCTTCGCTTACGCCTACCCGTTATCAGATCATTGTAACCGATGAAATGCTGAACGAAGAAATCGAAAGACTCCGTCAGAAAAACGGAACCATGACCGAACCGGAAAAAGTCGCCGGTGATGACTATGTACTGAATGTAACCTTTCAGGAAACGGATGCCGCTGGTATTCCCGTAGAAGGCAGCCAGCCGAAAGATAACTCTCTGCTTGTAAAATATTTTGCACCTGAATTTCGTACAAAGCTCACGGAAAAAAAGGCAGGAGATGAATTCGTGATTCAGTTACTTACAGCATTCGAAGACAAGGAAAGAGCCTGGATATTACAGGATTTGGGACTGGACAAAGAAAGTGCAGCCAATGCCGAAAAATATTTCCGGATGGTGATTACTAAAGTCGGTCTTCTGGAAAAAGCGACCATCGACGAAGCATTCTTCAAAAAAGTATATCCAAATAAAACAATCGAAACTGAAACTGAATTTCGTGAAACGGTAAGACAGGATATGGCTGATCAATGGAAAGCGCAAACCAGCAATAATCTTCAGCACACTCTTTATCACGATCTTCTCGATAAAACACAGATCGAATTTCCTGAGTCATTTTTAAAACGCTGGTTGCTGACCGGGGGTGAAAAACCAAAAACACCGGACGAAGTAGAAAAAGAATTTCCAACTTTTGCCAATGCCCTCAAGTGGAATCTGATCACCGATAAGATTGTAACGGAAAATAAAATCGAAGTGAAACCAGAAGACATTCGGGAAGCCGCGCGCAGACAGCTATTCTCATATCTGGGGGGACTACCTCAGGGAGACGAACAGGCCTGGGTAGAAGATTACGTTAATAAGATGATGCAGGATAAAAAGTTTGTTGAAGAAACATATCAAAATCAGCTTACTAATAAAATGCTTCTTTGGATAGAAAATCAGGTTAGTCCGATTGATAAATCCATTACGGCAGAAGAGTTCAACAAACTCAACGAAGAACACAAACATCATCACCACGAATAAACTATTAAAACTCCCCCCGCTAAACCGGGGGGATTCTTTTATATCTGCAACTCTGTCAGTTTTTTGGAAGTTTAAGAGTTTGGACGGAGATTTGAAAGGTAAACCCCTGTTCAGGCAATCCATCCTCAAGAAAAAAATTCTATTATGCACAATGGTTCCGAATTTGAAAAATACGCCGTTAAACACTTAGGCTTATCCAGCAACACTTTAAACGGGTACGAGAAATACCTGATTACAGGACTTACTCCGAATATTATAGAAGAGCGCCCCATGAATGTGGCTGTGATGGATGTATACAGCCGGTTGATGATGGACCGCATCATTTTTCTGGGTTATCCCATCAATGACGAAGTGGCCAATATAATTACTGCCCAGTTACTTTTTCTTGACAGTACAGACCGCCACCGCGACATACAGATGTATATCAATAGTCCGGGAGGTTCTGTATACTCTGGTCTTGGGGTTTACGATACAATGCAATACGTTACTCCGGATGTGGCAACTATTTGTATAGGAATGGCTGCGTCAATGGGAGCCACACTCATGTGTGCAGGCACCAAAGGAAAAAGAACAGCCCTGAAACACAGCCGTGTGATGATGCATCAGCCCAGTGGAAGTATCGGCGGACAGGCGAGCGATATTGAAATCACTGTCAATGAGATCCGAAAACTAAAAAAAGAGTTGTACGACATTTACGCCTTTCATACCGGTAAAACATCGAAGCAAATTGAAAAAGATTCTGATCGTGATTACTGGTTAACCGCGATAGAAGCAAAAGAATACGGACTGGTTGATGAAGTGCTCGTAATTAATCCAAGAAAAG